>JABXHR010000219.1 GCA_013373515.1 Gammaproteobacteria bacterium
ATCGATACGCCAGGGCACGTCGACTTCGCCTACGAAGTTAGCCGTTCCTTGGCGGCGTGCGAGGGGGCTTTGCTCGTCGTCGACGCTTCGCAGGGCGTTGAAGCGCAGTCGGTCGCCAACTGTTACACGGCAATTGACCTCGATTTGGAGGTCATGCCAGTGCTTAATAAAATCGATCTTCCCGCCGCAGACCCAGACCGAGTCCGAGGTGAGATCGAAGAGATCATTGGGATCGATGCCATTGACGCCCCGGTTTGCTCGGCGAAGACAGGACTAGGCGTTGAAGACGTTCTTGAGGCTTTGGTAGCGCGCATTCCACCGCCGAAGGGAGACCCGGATGCTTCACTTAAAGCATTGGTGGTCGATTCATGGTTTGATCCCTATGTGGGTGTGACCACGCTGGTTCGTGTTTTGGACGGCCAGTTGCGCAAGGGTGACAAGTTTAAATTTGCCAGTAACGGGCGTGTTTTTCAGGCCGATCAAGTCGGTGTGTTTAAGCCGAAGAAACATCCACGAGATGTCTTGGGAACTGGACAGTCCGGATACTTGATTGCAGGCATCAAGGATATCTCAGTTGCAAAAGTGGGCGACACCATTTTGCTTGAGAAGGACGAAACCACGCAAGCATTGCCTGGCTTTAAAGAGGTTCAGCCAAAGGTGTTTGCAGGCTTGTTCCCTGTTGAGAGCGATGCCTATGAAGACCTGCGTGACGCATTGGGCAAGCTCTGTCTGAACGACTCCTCGCTGCACTATGAGCCAGAAAGCTCTGCGGCTCTTGGGTTTGGATTTCGATGCGGTTTCTTGGGGCTTTTGCATATGGAGATTGTGCAGGAGCGATTAGAGCGAGAATACAATCTCGATTTGATTACCACTGCGCCGTCGGTCGTCTACGAAGTCGAAGACGTCACCGGAGAGATTAGTGAGGTTCATAACCCCTCGCAGCTACCACCGGTCAATAAAATCCGCGAAGTTCGCGAGCCAATTATTAAAGCCAATATTCTCACGCCCAACGAGTATGTGGGCGAAATTATGCAATTGTGTATCGAGAAGCGTGGTGTGCAAAAGCGCATGGATTACGCGGGCAATCAGGTGCAAATGAGCTTTGAAATGCCGCTGGCTGAGGTGGTTTTAGACTTCTACGACAGGCTCAAGTCGGTCAGCCGTGGTTACGCCTCATTCGATTACGAAATCATCCGTCGAGACCCATCAGATTTGGTGAAAGTGGATATCTTGATCAACGGTGATGCAGTCGATTCGCTGGCGGTGATTTTGCACCGCACCAAAGCGCAGTACCGCAGCCGCAGCTTGGTTGAGAAAATGAAAGAGTTGATTCCGCGCCAAATGTTCGAGGTGGCAATCCAGGCCACCATTGGCACGCACGTTATCGCGCGCTCGACGGTCAAAGCGATGCGTAAAAACGTACTGGCCAAATGTTACGGTGGTGACGTCTCGCGTAAACGCAAATTACTTGAAAAGCAAAAAGCCGGTAAAAAGCGGATGAAGCAAATCGGCAGTGTAGAATTGCCGCAAAGCGCGTTCCTTGCAGTATTGCAGGTTGACGACTAGCTCTAAAGGAAAATCGTTTGAATATTATTGCGTTAGTGTTGGTCTGTTTGACCGCCGTTTCGGGGCTGCTGGTGGCACTGGACAAGTGGGTGTTTGCGCCGCGACGTTACGCCGCAAGAGTGGCCGCAGAGGCTCAGTCTGATTCCAAATCTGGTGCCGAGGCAAAAATTCCATTCTGGGCTGAGACCGCGCACTCGTTTTTTCCTGTGCTGCTGTTCGTGCTGGTGGTGCGTTCATTTGTTGCGGAGCCCTTTCGGATTCCGTCAGGGTCCATGCTTCCTACGTTGCATATCGGCGACTTTATCCTCGTTAACAAATTTTCCTATGGCTTGAGATGGCCACTTGGTAATGGCAAGTTTTTGGAGATTGGTGAGCCTGAGCGGGGCGATGTCGTCGTGTTCATGTATCCCTATGACACCTCCGTTGACTATATCAAGCGCGTAGTTGGGGTGCCTGGCGATCGAATCGAGTACAAGAACAAAATGTTCTACCTCAACGGCGAGCCAGCTGCCCAGTCACCGTTCGATGGTGAGAATCTTTATTTGCCCAATGAGCACCGCGTAGAGCAGTTGGGCGATGTTGAACACGATATTCTGGTGAACCCGCGTACAGTTGGATTGATTCCCTCACAAACGCCGATGATCGATGGTACAGGCTATGTTGTGCCTGAAGGTCATTACTTTGTGATGGGAGATAACCGTGACAACTCAAATGATTCGCGTGCTTGGGGTTTGGTGCCCGAGGCCAATCTGCGCGGCAAGGCGTGGTTGATTTGGCTTAATTTAAATCTGAAAGACTTCAGTTTTGATTATCGCCGGATCGGTACATTGATCGACTGATGGCGGCTGCAAGGAAAACCTCAGATTTAAAGCTAAAGGCCTTACAGCGTCGCCTCAAGTACACCTTCACAGATGAGGCAAAGTTGACGCGGGCGCTGACACACCGCAGTGCGTCGGCCAAAAACAACGAGCGACTCGAGTTTTTTGGCGATAGCGTGCTGGGTTTTGTGATTGCCGAAATGCTGTTTCACGAAGAATCCAAAGCTGACGAGGGGCGTTTAACGCGCATTCGGGCGGCATTGGTGCGTGAAGAGACTCTTGCAGCGATTGCGCGGGAGCTCGATTTAGGGCCAGAGCTGATTATGGGCTCTGGCGAATATCGAAGTGGCGGTTTCAATCGGGATTCCATACTGGCCGACGCCTTTGAGGCACTGCTGGCTGCCATCTATCTCGATTCGGATATGGCTACTGCCAAAGCATGGCTTCTGGCGAGAATGGGCGATCGAATTGAGCAAGCGATTGCGACACCGGTGCACAAAGACCCCAAAACCCGTTTGCAAGAATGTATGCAGTCGCAGGGCCTTTCACTGCCTGTGTATGAAATGCTCGGTGCAGTTGGTCAAGCACACGCACAAACCTTCGAGGTGAGCTGCACGATTAAGTCACCTCCTTTAACGTTGGCCGCGAAAGGTATGAGTCGGCGGAAAGCCGAGCAGGCCGCAGCGCAGGCCGTTTTAGACCAAATGGACTCAATGAATGACTGAAAAATCTGGCGTTTTCGCCGTGGTGGGTCGACCCAATGTGGGGAAGTCCACACTGATTAACGCTTTGGTCGGTGAGAAGGTATCAATTACGGCCAACCGACCACAAACCACTCGCCATTCAATTATGGGCATTGCCACCGAAGGCGATTGCCAAATGGTGTTTATCGATACACCCGGTATCCATCAAACAGCGCGAAAAACGCTAAATCGCCAGCTCAATAAGGCTGCGCGAGCCGCGTTTGAAGATGTCGACCTAATTGTGATGTTATTTCGAGTGCTGCGTTGGACCGAGGAGGATCAGCGCGTGCTCGAAGATATTCAGCGATCGGGTAAGCCTTATATTTTGGTGCCCAATATGATGGATCGCGTGCAAGACAAAGTAGAGGCGGCAAATTTTATGGGCTCGCTGCCGGGCGTCGCAGAGGCGGTCGCAGTGGTGCCGATTTCTGCGGCGCGTGGGCGGAATTTGGATCGCTTGAAAGCCGTATTACAAACTCATTGTGAACGCGAAGAATTTTTGTACGACCCTGATTTGTACACCGATAAGCCTATGCGGTTTATCGCCGCCGAGTTGGTGCGTGAACAAGCCACGCGCCTGTTGGATTCTGAGTTACCTTACGCGTTGACCGTTCTGGTTGATAGCTTTGAATTACAAGCGCAGCGCTACATTATTCAAGCGACCATTTGGGTTGAACGAGAATCACAAAAGGCCATCGTGATCGGTAAAGGTGGGCAGCAACTCAAGCAAATCGGCACCTTGGCACGCAAGGCAATGATGCATCAATTTGGCAACAAGGTTCACCTCGAGTTGGTTGTCAAAGTTCGCAAGGACTGGTCCGACAATTTGGCTGCGCTTCGAGCGCTGGGTTATCAAGATGGGCCGGACGCTCAATAGCACTCATGGCTATTTGTTACTCAGTCGTCGACTGGGCGAAAAGTCTGCTTGGACACTCTGGTTTAGCGAGCGATACGGTATCTTTGGTAGCCGTGTGCAGGGGGCGGGACGGGCAGCGGTGTTGCCGCAGTTTTTTCAGTGCTGCGAATTACAATGTGCTGAGACTTCGAATGGGGTTTTGGTCAATCAGTGGTTGGCGGTTTCTAGCCATGCATTGGGCGTACAAGAGTCGCTGCTTGGGTTTTATTTGTTGGAACTCAGTCGTGTATTGTTGCCGCAGCAAGTCGCCGTTGTTGATGTTTACTCAGCACTTGAATCCTCGCTGCATTCGCTGGCACAAAAAGAGGGCGCTGACGCGGTTCGTGCTTTTGAATTACAAGTGCTGCTAAGCATAGACGCCTTGCCAGATCCAACGTGGGATGCAAATGGTAATGCCATCGAGGCGCATCACCATTATCAAATCGCAGAGGGGCAGTGGTATCCTGCGCAACCTGGTGTCAGTGGGGCAGATATTATCGCTTTGACGGAAGCAAACGTCTCGCCACAGCGGTTATCCAAACTCTGCAAACTTTGTATCGACCATGCCTTGGCGGGTCGAACCCTGAAAACCCGATCGGTATTGGCCCAATGGTAGATATTCATCAAGCAGCGCTGGAATGTTTGTTGCTCTCAGATCCAGCGCAAAAACGAACCTGCATTGATCAGTATTGGCACGAGTTGGTTTCGTGCGATCAATTTTCGATGAATTTTGGTCGGGTAGATCGTGTGCGTCTTCCCGGTAGACCCGTCAAACCAGAGCTCGTACCGGCCAAAGAGGTGCCGCGCCGTGGGCTCGGTAGCGATGAGGGTAGGGCGGCGCTCTATCATTCTTTGGCGCATATAGAGTTTAATGCCATTAATTTATCGCTAGATGCGGTATATCGCTTCCGTGGTTTGCCGCCGTCTTTTTATCGCGACTGGTGGTCGGTGGCATTTGAAGAGGCCAAGCATTTTGGATTGCTCAATGAGCGCATGCGTCAAATGGGCTACGAATATGGCAGCTTCCCAGCACACAACCACTTATGGCAAGTGACTTATGACACAGATTTTGATGTTATGGTGCGGATGGCTTTAGTGCCTAGAGTATTAGAGGCGCGCGGTTTGGATATGGCGCCTCTCATTCTCAAGAAGCTTCAGTCTGTCGGCGATCAATCGGGGGTTGAGATCTTAAAAGTGATTTTGGCCGAGGAGGTCGGGCATGTTGAAATCGGCAATCGCTGGTATCTGCATTACTGCGAGCTTCGTGGCTTAGATCCATTGACGACGTTCTCTGATCTGCTTCGTCGTCTCGGCAGTGGTGCGATTTCTGGGCCTTTTAACACCGAGGCAAGACTAGAGGCCGGGTTTACAGAGGCGGATATGCTGCTGCTTAAAGAGATCGAAGCGGAATTTAAATCGGAGATTCGAGCTTAGAGCCAGATGGGTGAGATTTCGCCAGTGTCAGTATTGACAATAAGGCCGTAGCCGCCGTCTTCACCCCAGCTGCCCATAACCCAGCGATTGAAGCCTTGTGAGGCATGATGCCCCGGTCGATGTGTGTGTCCGTGAATCACAGTATTGCAGTTTGCGCGTTTGGCAGCATCGATTGCGGCGGTTTGATCGACATCCCAATGAGCGAGAAATTCACTCGATTGCGTGGCGCTGTCTTGGCGCAATTTTTCGCCAAGTGCAATGCGTTGCTCCAGTGGCAGGGCGAGCATCTGTTGTTGCCAATTTGGGTCGCGAAATTGTTTGCGTGCATTTTGGTATTGATGGTCATTGATACACAAATGATCGCCGTGGCACAGAAGAATGTTGTGCGAGGCTGTGTTGATCACGACGTCGTCATTGGCATTCAAAGTGGCCCCGATCGACTCGGCCCAGCGTTCACTGATTAGAAAGTCGCGATTGCCGTGCATCAGTGATAGCGGTGCAATGCGGCTTAGCTGTTCTAGGGTGTTACGGTTTTCAGCGCCGCAGGCGTAATCTTCAGAGTCATCGCCGAGCCAGACATCGAATAAATCGCCTGCGATAATGATTTGGCTGAGATCGCCAATGGATGAAATGGCGTCAAGCGCCCCAGAGAATGACGCCGCCAATGCTGTATCGGCGGCGCTGAGGTGGAGGTCAGCGATGATAAGTACCAACCCCTGTGCATTGAGCTGCTGGCTCAATTACTGTGCTCGTGCTACCGATTCGATAATGACGTCTTCGACCGGGACATCACGGTGCATGCCGCGGCTGCCAGTGCTCACGCCAGCAATGCTATCGACAACTTCAAAGCCGTCAGTGACTTTGCCAAATACGGCGTAGCCCCAGCCTTGTGCGGTCGGTGCGGTGTGATTCAAAAATGTGTTGTTTTCTACATTGATGAAAAACTGAGCTGTGGCTGAATGCGGCGCTTGAGTGCGTGCCATGGCGATGGTGTAGCGATCGTTCTTCAGGCCGTTATCTGCCTCATTTTCGATTGGCGCTTGGGTTGGCTTTTGGTCAAAGCTCTGGTCGAAGCCGCCGCCCTGAATCATAAAGCCAGGGATGACGCGGTGGAAAATGGTGCCTGCGAAGTGACCGCTATCGACATAAGATAAAAAGTTGGCCACTGTATTGGGCGCTTTTGCTTCATCAAGTTCGATGGTGATGTCGCCTTTGCTCGTTTTCAAAACGACCGTGGCCGCGATTGCTTGTGACATAAACGTCCCTAAAATTAGTAAACCTGCAATAATACTACGCATTGTGATCCTTCGTATCGCGTGAATTGTCATAATAAATCTCAACCAGTAATCTTAACCGAATTGATACTCAACTGATATATGCAGATCTACAACACACTTTCCAAGACCAAAGAGCCACTTAGCCAACTCAACGCCAATGCGCTGAAAATGTACGTCTGTGGGGTGACTGTTTATGATCGCTGTCATATTGGACATGCGCGGGTATACACAGTGTTTGACAGCTTTGTTCGGTACCTGCGTTCGCGTGGGGTAGAGGTGACCTATGTGCGTAATATCACCGATATCGATGACAAAATTATTGCCATTGCCAATGAGCGAGGCATCGCTTGGAATGCGCTGACAGAATCCACGATCGCGCTGATGCACCAGGATTTTGCGAAACTTGGCATCTTGCCACCGGATATCGAGCCGCGTGCCACAGAGTCGGTGCCAGAGATTATCGAAATCGTCACTAAGCTGATCGACCGCGGTCTGGCTTATGCGGCAGACAATGGCGATGTGTACTACTCGGTGGCCAAGTTCGAGGGCTACGGCAAACTCTCAGGTCGCAAGCTCGAGGATATGCGCGCTGGTGAGCGCGTGGAGGTCAATCCCCATAAAACTGACCCTATGGATTTTGTACTCTGGAAAGCGAGTAAGCCAAATGAGCCTTCTTGGGAGTCACCTTGGGGCCCTGGTCGCCCGGGCTGGCATATTGAGTGTTCGGCCATGGTGCAAAAGCACCTTGGCTTGCAAATTGACCTGCACGGTGGCGGTGAGGACTTGCCGTTTCCGCATCATGAAAATGAAAT
>JABXHR010000172.1 GCA_013373515.1 Gammaproteobacteria bacterium
AACGAAGTCAACATGAAGCCTGTCATGGACTTGCGCAACAAATACAAAGCACAGTTCGAAAAAACCCACGGCGTCAAACTCGGCTTTATGTCGTTCTTCGTCAAAGCTGCCACCGAAGCGCTAAAGCGCTACCCAGACATCAACGCCTCGATTGCCGGTGATGACATCGTCTACCACGGCTACTGCGACGTTGGCATTGCCGTTAGCTCTGATCGTGGATTAGTCGTGCCTGTGCTGCGCAATGCCGAAGAAATGTCTTTGGCCGGTATCGAACAAGGCATCGGTGATTACGCCAAGGCCGCGCGCGAAGGCAAGCTCGGCGTGCAGGACATGACCGGCGGCACATTCACCATCACCAACGGCGGGGTATTTGGCTCGCTGTTATCGACGCCGATCCTCAATCCACCACAAAGCGCAATTCTCGGCATGCATGCCACTCAAGAGCGCCCCGTGGTTGAGAATGGCGAAATCGTAATTCGTCCAATGATGTATTTGGCATTGTCTTACGATCACCGTATCGTCGATGGCGCTGGCGCAGTGACCTTCTTAAAGACCATCAAAGAGTACATCGAAGATCCAGCACGTATTTTGCTGGAAATGTAACAAGGGAACATCATGTCAGAACAATTTGACGTCGTCGTGATCGGCGGCGGTCCTGGCGGCTACGTGGCCGCCATTCGCGCCGCACAACTCGGCCTGTCAACCGCATGTGTCGAGATGTGGCAAAGCGGTGATAAAACCGTATTGGGCGGTACATGCTTGAATGTGGGTTGCATCCCCTCCAAAGCACTTCTAGAGTCTTCGGAGAAATTCGAAGCGCTCAAAAAGCACGGTGCCGAGGAGGGTATTGTTGCCGAAGGGCTGTCTGTGGATGTCCCTGCGATGATTGCGCGCAAAGACAAGATCGTCAGCGAACTGACCGGCGGCATTGCACAGTTGTTCAAGGCCAACGGCGTTGCGCTATTTGAAGGACGCGGTAAGGTCAAAAAAGACAAGTCCGTCGAAATCACGGCCATCGACGGCAGCCAACAGAGCATTCAAGCCAATGCCGTCATTTTGGCAACTGGCTCCACGCCGGTGAACATCCCACCTGCTCCATTGACCGACGACATTATCGTCGACAACGCTGGCGCCTTAGATTGGAAGGAAACGCCAAAGCGTCTGTGCGTAATCGGTGCGGGCGTCATTGGTCTAGAGCTTGGCAGTGTCTGGCGTCGCCTTGGCAGTGAAGTCGTCGTGCTAGAGGCCATCGACAAGCTACTGCCGATGGCAGACAAAGCGGTCGCCCAGCTCGCCGCACGCGAATTCAAAAAACAAGGTCTTAGCATTAAGTTAGGTGCCATGGTAACGGGCACCGACATCAAAGACGGTGTGGTCACTGTGTCTTACAAAGACGCCAAAGGCGATCAAACGCTGGAAGTCGACCGCGTCATCGTCGCCGTTGGCCGCAAGCCCAATAGTGCAGACACTTTTGCCGCCGACACCGGCATCCAAACCGATGCACGCGGCTTTATTGAAGTCGACGATCATTGCGCCACGGCCATGCCCGGTGTTTGGGCGATCGGCGATGTGGTACGCGGCCCAATGTTGGCACACAAGGCATCCGAAGAAGGCATTGCCGTCGCCGAGCGCATCGCTGGCAAACACGGGCACGTCAACTATGACGCGATCCCCAATGTCATCTACACCCACCCCGAAATCGCATGGGTGGGCAAAACCGAAGAACAATGCAAAGCTGAGGGCATTGAAGTGAAGGCGGGCCAGTTCCCCTTTGCTGCCATTGGCCGCGCCAAAGCGATGAACGAAACTGCCGGGATGGTAAAGATCGTTGCAGACGCCAAGAATGATCGTGTACTCGGTGTACATATCATCGGTGTCCGCGCCTCTGAGCTATTGCCACAGGGCGTACTGTCGCTGGAAATGCAAGCCAATCTGACAGACTTGGCCCTCACCATGTTTGCGCATCCTACGCTGTCTGAAGCCGTGCATGAAGCCGCTTTGGCTGCCGATGGCCGCGCCATTCATATGGTCAACAAGAAACGTTAACACTCAATCGATGATGGATATCAAACTCAAATGAATCTTCACGAATACCAAGCGAAGCAACTGTTTCGCGCATATGGCATGCCAGTCCCCAACGGTGTGGTTGCCGCAAGCCCAGAAGAAGCTGAAACCGCTGTCGGCCAACTCAGCACCCCAAAAGTCGTGGTCAAAGCACAAGTACATGCTGGCGGCCGCGGCAAAGCTGGCGGTGTAAAACTGGTCGACTCAGCCGCAGAAGCCAAAGAATGGGCTGCTGAAAAACTTGGCACTAACTTGGTCACGTACCAAACCGATGCCAATGGCCAGCCAGTTAATCAAATCCTAGTCGAAGAGACTTGCAACATTGCCTCCGAACTCTACTTGGGTGCAGTTGTTGATCGCGCAACACAGCGCATCGTCTTCATGGCGTCAACAGAGGGCGGCGTGGAAATCGAGAAGGTCGCTGAAGAAACCCCAGAGAAAATTCTCAAAGCCACAGTCGATCCGCTCGTAGGCGTCATGCCCTACCAAGCGCGTGAGCTTGGCTTTGGTTTGGGCCTCAATCCAGATCAGATCAAGCAGTTCACCAAGCTACTGATGGGTCTTGGCAAATTGTTTATCGACAAAGACCTTGCACTGGTTGAAATCAACCCATTGGTTATCACTGCCGAAGGCAATTTGTTGTGTCTCGATGGAAAGATCAACGTCGACTCAAACGCCATGTACCGCCTAGCAGATCTACAGAGCATGCGCGATGTCAGCCAAGAAGACGCACGTGAGCTTGAAGCCTCAAAGTGGGATCTCAACTACGTCTCTCTCGATGGCAACATCGGCTGCATGGTCAACGGTGCAGGGCTAGCCATGGCGACCATGGATACCATCGCACTGTACGGCGGCTTCCCAGCAAACTTCCTCGACGTTGGCGGCGGCGCGACCAAAGAGCGCGTCTCAGCAGCGCTTGAGCTCATTTTGTCAGACAGCAAAGTCAAAGCCATCCTAATCAACATCTTCGGCGGCATCGTTCGCTGCGACATGATCGCAGAAGGCATCATTGCAGCGGTCGGTGAAAAGGGCATCAGTGTGCCCGTCGTGGTGCGCCTCGAAGGCACCAACGCAGAAGAAGGCCTCAAGCTACTCGACAACAGTGGTCTTAATCTCATCGGCGCAAGCAACCTTGCCGAAGCCGCCCAGAAAGCTGTCGAAGTATCAGGAGCCTAAGCAATGAGCGTTTTAGTCAACAAAGACACCAAAGTTATCTGCCAGGGCTTCACCGGTAAGCAGGGCACTTTCCACAGCGAACAAGCAATCGCTTACGGCACGCAAATGGTCGGCGGCGTGACGCCGGGCAAAGGCGGCTCTGAGCACTTGGGTCTGCCCGTATTCAACACCGTCCGCGACGCCGTGGAAACCACTGGCGCAAATGCCACGGTCATCTACGTCCCTGCGCCTTTCTGTAAAGACTCGATCATCGAAGCGGCTGAAGCCGGTGTAGAGCTGATCGTGTGTATTACCGAAGGCATCCCAACACTGGATATGCT
This sequence comes from Gammaproteobacteria bacterium, assembly GCA_013373515.1. GTDB lineage: Bacteria > Pseudomonadota > Gammaproteobacteria > JABXHR01 > JABXHR01 > JABXHR01. Next base: position 3,561 of record JABXHR010000172.1, read on the forward strand.
GGAAGCTAAGATCGTCGTCGATCAAAACGACGTGCGTCTTATCGGCCCTAACTGCCCAGGCATCATCACACCAGACGAGTGCAAGATCGGTATCATGCCTGGCCATATCCATATGCGCGGCAAGGTCGGTATCGTGTCACGCTCTGGCACACTCACTTATGAGTGCGTCAAGCAAACCGCAGACCTCGGCTATGGCCAGAGCACCTGTATCGGTATCGGTGGCGACCCAATTCCAGGCACCAGCTTTATCGATGCACTGCAGTTGTTCCAAGAAGATCCTGAGACCGAAGCAATCTTGATGGTCGGCGAGATCGGTGGTTCCGCTGAAGAAGAAGCCGCTGAATACATCCAGTCGAATGTCACCAAACCCGTGGCTGCCTACATCGCCGGTGTGACTGCACCGACAGGCAAGCGTATGGGCCATGCTGGTGCTATCATTTCTGGCGGCAAAGGCACCGCAGACGAAAAATTTGCAGCGCTTGAGAAGGCCGGCGTTACCACGACCCGTAACCCTTCTGAGCTTGGCTTGGCAGTTAAAACCGCCACCGGCTGGTAAACCGCTGCGCAGGCAGCTGCACTCTGCGGCTGTCTACCTCAGTAGGGAATCACTTGCCCCACCCCACCTTTGCGCCTTATCCTGTCCAATACCTATTAACCGCGGCCCGATTCACTTAACGTCGCCGTAGTCGTCATGGATGACCCTAATGTGCGCAAACACTCGATCAGCGAATTCCCTGCATAGATGGCTTGATAAACACACCAAACCCGGTGCTTTTCTCTATGTGGAGTCAGGACGCTATCGTCCCCTGCTGCTGCTCTCGGCGATATGGTCAATCTGCACGTATTTCTTGCCAACCGCCAATGCTAAGCTGCTGTCCCACAGTTTGTTGGGCATATTTTGCTGCCTCTGTGTTTTTTGGGCATCCTACCAACTCAAACACTACAAGCGCCGTGAACTGACGGGCTACATTGCCGCTTGGGCAACTGGAATCTTAATGGACGTCGGCCTATTGAGCCAGGCGCTCTTCGAAACCGACATCAACCAGTGGACTGTCTTTTGGACACTTGCCTCAGCCATCGCGGCGGCCATTTGCACCATTCAACTCACCGCTCATCTCGAGCCCAATCGAAAAGCTCCAAAATTTTTGGTCGATATTTTTATTTTGATCGCGTGTTTCGTCGGTCCAGTACTGATCTATACGATATTTTCAATTGACCCGAATAAAGCGGCTGCGACCCCGTCAACGGCCATGTCGATTGCCGGTGTCTTGCTCTGTTTACATGTCACAGGGGTGGTTATTTTGGGCTTTGTACTCTACCCAAAACTAATTGCCCCTTTGTTATTTCCAGTGACCACTGGCTTGTTTGTGTCGATCTTCCAGTTGGGCGTATTTACCAGCGTGTTGCTGCCTGCAGATCAGCATCCGAACTGGTTGATCTGGCACAGACCGATGCTCGATATCGGTTCTGTTGCGGGGCTTTGGTTTATTTTTCGGCGCGAACCTCTCTCTAATGTGCCACCGATCTACCAAAGTGAACGCTTACGCCGAACGCTATCGTGGTTTGCCGCCGTCGCACCAATCGCCATTCCAATTCAAACGTTATGGCTATTTCCTGCGACATGGCAAGATCCTGATCGCTTTAATGTGTTGCTGTCGGTATTGATTATCACCGGACTCTCCACTTTTGTTCGCACAGGCCTGGCACTTGCATCCGAGGGCAAAATCCAACAGGAGCTCATTCGGATCGTAGAAGTAGACCCTCAAACTGGTGCCATGAACCGCCGTGGATTTTTCAATCATTACTATACCTACGTCGGTGCAGGGGATTTCTTGGTACTGATTGATATCAACAACTTCAAACTGCTAAATGACACCTTTGGCCATGCCACTGGCGATCGCGTGCTCAAGCAAATTCATCAGCAACTAGACACGACGCCAGATATTAAATTCCATGCAAGGCTGGGTGCAGATGAATTTGCACTGATCGTTTCCGTACCCCCGGATAGGATTGACGCCTCGCTCCAAGAACTCAGTCAGAACCTAGCCGCCTACATTAAACAAAACGGCTCGATTGGCCACTTCCAGATTGCGGTCGGGGCTGTGCCAATCGGCAAACCCAATTTGGGCGATAATTTGGTCGAGGCAGACAATGCCCTAATTGTCGCCAAGCGTCATCCAAGCCGTCGGTATATCGCTCGCGAAGGTGAGCAATTCAGTCCAACCAAACGACAGATCAATTTGATTGTCCAACACTGCATCCAGCAGCAGCAGTTGCCCATCTATGTACAGCCGATTGTTAGCCTTAGAGAAGACAAGGTAGTGGCTTTCGAAGCACTGATGCGTCTGCCTGGCAGTAGTGGCAGCACCATTAACCCAGCTTATTTTATCGACACCGTTAAATCCCAAGGCATGATGCTTGAGCTGACTTTGCTACTGATCAACAAAGTGGATCAATCGTTCTCGAAGACCCTGAGCACACAGAGCATCACAATTAATCTGCCGCCCAATCTACTGGTGGATGAAACAACCTTTACCGCACTATTTACTCGATTGATTTCTATCAATATCCCGCCGAAACAGATCATTCTTGAGCTTACCGAAGATCGAGCATTCGAGGTCAGCCGCCTGGTTGAGGCCGTTCAACGGCTAAGCGAGGCCGGGTTTAAGATCGCACTGGATGATTTTGGCGTTGCCGATTCATCCCTAGCGAGGGCATCCATCCTGCCCATCGACGTGGTCAAGATCGACCGATTTGTGCTGCAAGACAATTCACATCGTACCCAAATGGTTTTGCGCTCGTCCACAGACCTAGCACGGCGGCTCAATGCATTGGTCATTGTCGAAGGCGTCGAAACCCACGAGCAATTCCAGGCGCTTAAAGCCTACAGCGTCGATGCAGTGCAAGGGTTTTGGTGCGCGCGCCCCTTCCCCATCGAACAAACTGAACAATGGCTACAAGATCGTCAACGCAAATCGACAAAAACAGGTGCCGGTAAGAAGTTCCATCCGCTCTATCCCCTGACCAGCATGTAAGTTGCAAAACCGAGTAAAGGCTCGCAAACTTAGCGAGCCCCTATCACTGCTACGCAAACATGACCTCAGCGATCCAACAACTATTGGCCAACCTGCCGCCAGCTATCCAAGTGACCGACCCAGATGTGTTGGCAACCTATCTCACCGACTTCAGACACAAGTACACCGGTTGCACAGCGGCGGTTCTAAAGCCCCGCACGACCGATGAGGTGGTTAATATTGTTCGCGCCTGCAATGCCCACAATGTGCCGTTGGTGCCGCAAGGGGGCAATACCGGCTACTGTGCGGGCGCAACGCCGGATGATAGCGGTGATCAAATCGTCATCAGCTTGGAGCGGCTCAATCAAATTAGGCATTTTGACCCGGACAACCGCTCCATCACTGTCGAAGCAGGGATGGTGTTATCGGATATCCAAGACCACTGCGAGAATCATGGCCTGCTCTGTCCCTTGGCACTGGGCTCTCAACAGTCCTGCCAAATTGGCGGTAATATTTCCACCAATGCGGGCGGCGTCAATGTAGTGCGTTATGGCATGAGCCGGGAAATGGTACTGGGGCTTGAAGTGGTGCTTGCAGATGGCAGTGTGCTCGATACCTTGTCGCCGCTTCGCAAAGACAATACCGGCTATGCCGTCGATCAACTGTTTATCGGCGCAGAGGGCTCGCTAGGCATCATCACCGCCGCCACACTCAAGCTACAAAGTCTGCCAAAACAAAGATTCACCGGCTTTTTGGCTGTCGCCTCTAGACAATGCTTGCCCAAATTACTCAGTGACATCCAAGCCGAAACCGGTGACCTGGTGTCGTCATTCGAATATATGGCCGCCGATGCCATCCAGCATTTGCTCAATAAAAAGCCGGAACATCGGCTCCCCGTCTCGAGTGGACATCGCCATTATGTGCTTATCGAACTCGGCACCAGTGCCAGCAAACTGCCGCTAACCGATCTGGCCGAAGCAGCGCTCGCCGAGCAAATTGAGGCGAATATTGTCCTGGATGCCGCCGTTGCCAGCAACGAGGCACAACGTGCGGCGTTCTGGGCGATTCGCGAGTCTATACCGGAGGGCGAGGTCCTCAACGGCGCCTCGGTCAAACACGATGTGGCTGTGAGTGTGTCGAACCTACCCAGCTTTATTGACCAAGCAGCCGGAATCGTCACTTCAACGGGGCCGGGATGTCGGCTATCGATTTATGGCCATGTCGGCGATGGCAATGTGCATTTCAACGTACTGTGCCCCGAGGGCTCGAATGAGATCGACCATACTTGGATAGAAGTAAATCTATCACCGCACATTTACGAGCTCGCCGCCAAAATGCACGGCACCTTCAGTGCCGAGCACGGCATTGGTCAAGTGAAGCTCGCACTCAATGCGCAATATGGCAATGCCAAGAAACAGGCACTGATGCGCGATATCAAACGTGCGCTCGACCCGAACAATCTGATGAACCCCGGAAAAATGCTACCCCTCGGGTAAGAATACCTTTGCGGCCAATGTCACCCGCAATGTTCGCCAAAACAAATGGGCGATCAGGGCCGTCATGGCCGTGAGAAAAACGATAGCCAATGTCTGATACCCGATCACTTGCGAGCGCTCATACATTACAAACGTCGCGATGGTCATGGCCGCAGATGGAAACGAATATGCCCACCAAGACAAGGCAAATGGCAAGTTTAAAAAACGTCTAAATTGGCTGATCAGCAAAAAGGTCAAAAACAGCCCGGCAAAAAACAAAAACCGACCGAAGTTATCGAGCTCGGGCTGCAGATGGCAGTAAGACACAAAGCCCACCGCCGGCGGCGCAATCAGAATAAATAAACTCGGCATCAGCCGCGCTTCAATGGGGTCGTGAAATAAAATTCGGTTAAATACGATGGTCAGCAATACCAACCAAAACAGCATACCCACACTAAAGAAAAACCAAGACACCTCAAAAAAACCAAAGCCGACACCACCAATGGGCGCCACCACATTGCCCACCGCAGGAATAAACCAAGCCGGATTCATATGTTGGATTTTGAAAGTCCCCCGTCCCATCCACGCACCAATGACATAAAGGGTTAGGCCGAAATGCGCCACAGCGCCGAGCACCCAAAGTAGCTGCCCAAACGCAGGCGCACGCGTCGCAAACGCCGTCCCCATCAACATGCAGCTGATCGAAATCGCCGGAAAAAAACTCACCTTCACGGGGTGAAGCAATTCCGCTTTCACCGCGTCGATATAGCGAAGCGATTTCAATACAAAAGCAGCAACCAGCATGACAAACACGGTTGCCGTAACACCCAACAGCAACAGTGAAATATCCCAATTAATTCCCAATACGACCTCTGCTTTTTGCCAAGCCAAGGTCAACCCAGACATACCCATTACGAGCGCGAAAAAGGTGATCGGAAAATGCTGCAAGCTGGGCTGTACCCCAGATGATGGTGAGTTCATGGTGCGCCTCAAAAAGTTTGGCTTAGCTTACCCATGCCGATCGCATCAGCCACGTAACTTTCACACGCAAATGCCTTAATGGTCAGATTGATAGTCGGGTAATGCTGTCCCACAGTGCCGGCAATAGTGATCCTTGGCCCCTAAACCTTCATGCATGCAGGAAGGGCAGGTGCGCGTGGTCGGTTTTGGGTCTGGTCGATGTACCATTTCAGCGGTCACAATGCCGGTGGGCACTGCCAACACGCCCCAGCCCAACAGCATCATAAACGACGCCACTGCACGGCCTAAGTCGGTCTGTGGCGTGATATCACCAAAGCCCACTGTGGTCATCGTGGTTATGGCCCAATAGACGGCCACCGGAATACTGGTAAAGCCGTGTTCTGGACCTTCGATCACATACATCAAGCTGCCGATGATAAAAATCAGCATCAATACAGTGGTCAGAAACACCAAAATCTTGCGACTGCTGGCCTGTAACGCCCCACGCAGTTGTCGATATTCGTGCAAATATTGCGTGAGCTTCAGCACCCTAAATACCCGCAGCAAGCGCAGTACCCGGATGTCGATCAAGGAATGCAGCTCTGGGAACACAAGTGCCACATAAGACGGCAAAATCGACAAAAGATCAATCACCCCGAAAAAGCTTCGTGCATAGGCCAGTGGCTTGGGGGCGCAATATAAACGGGTGAAGTATTCGGCTGTAAAGAGCAGCGTACACAACCATTCGAGGCGGTAGAGCGTGCTGTGATGCCGAAGATAGATGGCCTCCACACTATCGAGCACCACCACAACCAAGGAAAGCAATATAAAGCCAATCAAAGCGAGATCAAAAGCCTTTCCCCAAAAGGTATCGGCCTCGAAAATCACCGTGTAGATCGCTCGCTGGCGTTCACTGCGAAACACTGGAGAATTCGATGACTGCAGCTTGTTCACCAGCCTAGCCCTCTAATGCCGCCAGCGCGACGGCAGTTTGTGCCGCTACCGCCGCATTGTGCTTCACCAAAGCAATATTGGTCTGCAAAGAGGTACCGCCGGTTAGCTCGGCAACACGTGCCAACAAAAACGGCGTTGAGGCCTTGCCTTTGATGCCTTGCGCATCCGCTTCAGTCAACGCTTGATCGATCACCTTATCCATCTCCGCCTTGTCGATCGCATTGGCCTCCGGCACTGGATTGGCAATCAACGCGCCTTGTGTCAGACCCAGTTGCCATTGCGCGTTCAGCGCCGCCGCAACGGCCTCAGCCGTGTCCATTTGGTAATCGACCTCTAGGTCGCTCTGCCGAGAATAAAACGCCGGTAGCGATTTGGTTTGATAGCCGAAGACAGGCACACCCAACGTTTCGAGGTATTCAAGCGTCAACGGCAAATCCAAAATCGCCTTGGCCCCTGCACAGACCACCGCCACAGGCGTTCGACCCAGTTCAGTTAGGTCTGCAGAGATATCCATACTGGTTTCGGCACCGCGATGAACCCCACCGATACCGCCGGTCGCGAAAATTTTGATCCCCGCCAAATGCGCACCGATCATCGTGGATGCCACTGTGGTCGCTCCCGTGCGACCCGCGGCCAATACCGCGCCCAAATCACGACGACTGCACTTAATTACCGACAGTCCCTCTTGGCCAAGGCGTTGAATCTGTGCCGCCTCCAACCCAACGCACAACTCACCGTCAAACAATGCAATGGTGGCCGGCACTGCGCCGTGGTGACGTACGACCTGCTCAACCTCCAATGCCGTTTCTGCATTTTGCGGATACGGCATGCCATGAGAAATAATGGTGGATTCCAATGCCACCACCGCCTGCCCACAGGCCAAAGCGTCACGGACTTCATTAGAGACTTTGAGCATGTCACTCCCCTTCGGTTAACCGCCAAATGCTACCACGGTTAGGGCAAGCGATCACCGGGCAACAACGTGCCTGCAGGCGGATCGATTGTGTCGCCAAGGTTCGTGTTGACGCGGAACCAACCCGCAATGCTCCAACGCTCCAGCTTGGCTGGCAGTACTTCATGAGAGAAATCGGTGCTTAAAAAACATACCAAGCGCCCATAGTGCGGCTCAACGGTTTGAAACACTTGCTCAGCATCATTGGGCGAATAAACCCGCAGCTGTCCACCCGCACTGGCGGACCAGTGTTTATTCAGATAGGCCACCGTCGTCAGTACGCGATTGCTGCGCCCCACAAAAGCATCGACGTGCTTTCTATAGACCTGCCCGGCCGGATAGCGCGCAAGGTGCGCTTCATAGTCAAATAGCCCCATAAACAGCGCTCGGTTTATCTTCAAACGCAACTCTGACATAAACCGCAAATATGGGGCGGCATAGGGTTGCTCTAAATCCAGCCAGTGAATTTTGTCACCGCGGATCGCCTTGGCGATTTGATGACCGGCGCCGCGCCCAATGCCGGCGTCCTCGAAGCGCTCTGGCCCATTGGCACTCATAAAGCCATACAGTGGGTCCAAAATATCAGTCGTTAGGATGTCGTCACGAACTGAAAAGCCCTTGTCGGCGAGATCATCGATCAAATGCTCGAACGCACTTGGGTTCAATCCAAACTCTTGATGTTCCAAGGCAGCTTCCTGCTCAAATGGGATGCGAGAGTTTACTGCCAAACGGAACACATCGATCAGAAAATTGAGATGTCCCAACAATCTGGCATGACCGATCTGGCATAATTCGTCAAAATTCGACTGGAGCCTTCGCTGGCCACGATGATGAGCCCAATTCACTTTGATCTGTTTAGAAACTGGAGTCGGAATCAGGTGACTCATTGTAGCGACGGCTCTCGGGTGGCAGTCATCGATATCGGTTCGAACTCGGTGCAAATGTCAATCATCGACAGCGTCGAGCGTGCACCGCATCATTTCTATAACGAAAAAGTCACCTGTCTCTTGGGTAAAGGTTTACGCGAATCAGGCGCACTTAACCCCGAGGGCCGTATAAAAGCCCTCAGTACCTTGCGACGTTTTGCAAATTTGCTCAAACAGGCCAACGCCAGCCACGTACGATGCGTGGCCACCGCTGCGGTGCGCGCCGCCGAAGACGGCCCGGCGTTCTGTGAGGAAGTTCAATTGCGATGTGGGATTGAAGTGGAGGTGATCGATGGCCTGCAAGAGGCCGATCTCGCCGCCAAGGGCGTATTGTGGAGCAACTACCGTGCAGACGGCATTGTATGTGATATCGGCGGATCATCGCTCGAATTTTGCGAGCTCGACAACGGTAAGATCGGCCAACAAGCCACCACCCCACTGGGCGCACTCACACTGATGGAATCCCAGTCGCCAGATGCGCTCATCAGCACAGAATTGAAGCGGGTCAGCAAACAGATTCAAGCCAATGGTCGCCCCTTTTATTTGGTCGGTGGCGGGTGGCGGGCACTGCTCAAAGCCGATCTGGTTCGCAATCAATACCCCCTCAGCATTCTGCACAATTACCAGACGACCCAGTCCTCACTGCAAGATACCTCGCAGTGGATTGCCGGTTTCAACGACACCAGCGAAATGGCCAAGGTCTGTGGGATATCCAAAGCGCGTGCCGACATCCTCACATATATCGCAAAATTGCCACGCGCCTTCAAAACACACTTTGCACCCAGCAATTACCACGTCTCTGCCTATGGTTTACGCGAAGGCGCCGCCGCCTGCATTACCCAGACTGATCTCGATGCAGACCCCTTGTTTCGAGGCGCAAGCCAATACGATTACCAACTGTCGCGGTTTCCAGGCTTTGGCGAGGTACTGCATGAATTTCTGTACCCCCTGTTTGACACCCTGCCTAATTGGGAGCAGCGCATCGCACACTGCGCCGCACTGCTGCATGATATCAATTGGCAGATCCACCCCGACTACCGCGCCCAGGCCTCATTCAACTGGCCACTGCAAACCAGCCTGCTTGGCATCACCCATAAAGAGCGCTTATTTCTCGGCCTCGCACTGACCTTTCGCTATGGTGCCAAAAGCCGGGATGTTGAGAAGCGCACCAGCGCAAGTTTGCTCAGCGCCGAAGAAATGACAAATGCCAAGGTCGTTGGCCGTGCGCTACGATTTGGCGCAATGCTGTCATTGGGCGAGCAGTATAGCCTTGGTCAGCTGGCCGTCGACGAGACGACGCTGCGTTGGCAGTTCCCGGCAACGACCTTCGAAACGCTTTCAGGAAGTGTGGTGGAAACCCGCCTAAACGCCGTGGCCAAGGCCTTGGGCAAATCGGTCAAAATCGTACTGACCTAAGGCGACTATCGGGCCAGGAACAGCAACGGAATCAGTAGCGACGACAATGCGGCACTCAAGGCCATTCCGATGACCGCATAGCTACCTGCCACCGGGTGGACACTAAACGCATGCGCAGTGCCAATGCCGTGACAATTGAGCCCGGTGGCAAATCCGCGCGCCCGGTAGTCGACAAAGCCCAAACGATTAAACAGCGGACTGACGACAATCGCGCCGAAAATCCCAGTCAGTACCGACAGCCCTGCGGCCAAAGATGCGATACCGCCCATTTGATTGGCAATCCCCATCGCCACCGGTGAGGTGACGTGCTTACTCAACAGGCTCATTTGAACAGGGTCGGTTAGCGTTAACGCCTGACACAATAGCCAAACACTCAGCGGCGCAACCAACAGCCCCACCACTAAGCTCACCGAAATCGGCAACCAAACCCGTCTCACTTTTGGCAATTCACGCGCCAGAGGAAAGGCGAGTGACACCACCGCAGGCCCCAACAGGAAATGCACAAACTGCGCACCCTCAAAATACTGAGAATACGGCGTATCGCTGGCCCATAAAATGACACCGATAGCGGCCGCCGCGATCGCAACTGGATTGGCCAACGGTGTGTTGAGCTTACGCTGCAACTGACTGGCAAGCTGAAAAATAGCCACCGTCAAAAACAACCACAACAGCGGTTGCTGGCCCAAATACACAAAGGTCTCGTTGAGGCGATTCATCCGCGTCGCTCCGCCGCCTCTGCCGGCGCGACTTTACGCGCCAAACGACAAAAGACCCAACCCGTCGCCCAAAGTGATAGCAGCGTGCTGAGCGCGATCACCAAGGCCATCGCCCCAAGCGAGCCGGAGACCAAGTCCAAATGCGCGACCACCCCAGTGGCCGCAGGCACGAACAGCAAAGGCAAATATTGAATCAGGCTGCTGGCGAGCTGCTCTGTGAAGGCCGATGCTTGGCGCAGCATCAAATGACACGTCAGCAGAACCATGCCTGCCACCGGCCCCGGAATCGGCCACAGCAAAAAGTGCATCAACGCCGTTCCAATCAGTTGATAACCTAATAACCACAGCCAGGCATTTAACATTCAGAAACCTCAGTATTTATTGATGCTGGGCGTGTCCTCCAAATCCCGGGTAGATTGCGGTCAATACACCTTGGGTACATAGAGCTCATCGGGTAACACTTGACGCTCGTAATTCGGGTTAAACACTCGCTCGGGCAGCTCGACTTTTTCGTGCTCTACTTCATGATAAGGAATCCGCGACAAAATGTGCTCCATACAATTGAGCCGCTCGCGACGTTTGTCGTTGCCCTCGACGATATACCATGGGGCATAGGGTTTGTTGGTCAGTCTGAGCATGCGCTCTTTGGCCTTGGTGTACTTCTCCCAGCGAACGCGCGATTGCAAATCCATCTCGCTGATTTTCCATTGCTTGAGCGGGTCATGGATACGCATCAAAAAACGCAGCTGCTGCTCTTCATCAGTAATCGAAAACCAATACTTCAATAAAATAATGCCCGAGCGCACCAGCATCTTTTCGAATGACGGCACATCACGATAGAAATCCTTAACCTGCGTGGGCGTCGCAAACCCCATCACCGACTCTACGCCAGCACGGTTATACCAAGATCGGTCGAACAATACGATTTCCCCCGCCGCAGGCAAGTGTGACACATAACGCTGGAAGTACCATTGGGATTGTTCTCGACGGTTGGGCTTGGGAAGCGCAACCACGGTAGCCACCCGCGGATCCATCCGTTGGACAACGCGCTTGATTACCCCTCCTTTGCCCGCAGCATCGCGCCCTTCGCAAATGATGAGTACCTTGGCACCTGTTGCCACCACCCAATCCTGCAATTTGATCATCTCGCCCTGTAAACGCAGCAAATTGGCAAAATAAGTACGCGAGTCGAGATGTTTCGGTCGCATTTTGCGGTACAACTCGCGAATCTCGTTATGCAAGACAGGATCCGCAAGCTCATATTCGATCAAATCATCGATCGTCTCATTGAGTTCCTCTTCGAACCATTCTAATTCTTCCCTATCTATGTTCATGCCTTTTGCCGCAAATTTACTGAAAGCGATCCAATAGTATAAATCTCAATTATGACACCAATGTCTCAGCCACCTAGAAATCACTCAACAGCAGCCTGCTACGTTATGCTTGTCGAAATATCCACACGCGTAATATCGACAATGCGTCATGAAGACTCAACACCCCAAGTTGGTTATATCGGCCTCGGTTTGATGGGCTTTGCGATGGCCAATCGACTCATCAGGGCGAAATTCGAATTAGCCCTTCACACCCGCACAGCGCAAAAGGCGCAACCACTGATCGAGGCTGGCGGGGTTTACCACCTCACAGTCGAGGCACTTGCAAATGCCGCTCGAGGCGGTGTGATTTTCCTTTGTCTCACCGATAGCCATGCCGTAGCGTCCGTATGCGAGCAACTCTGCCAAGGCGATCTAGATGGCACACTTTTGGTTGACATGGGCACCACCTCCGTGGCCCAGACGCAACACTGTGCAGCACAAGTTAGCGCTCAAGGCGGGGCATGGCTAGATGCACCCGTCTCTGGCGGCCAAGTTGGGGCCGAACAAGGCACCTTGTCGATTATGGTCGGCGGCGACAGCCATGATTTAGCACGTGCGACGCCCTACTTTGCGCACCTTGGCCAGACGGTAACCCACATCGGTCCCACCGGCGCAGGACAAGCCGCCAAAACAGCCAACCAAATGATTGTCGGCAGCACACTCAACATCGTGGCCGAAGCACTGCTGTTGGCCGAGCGTGCAGGTGCAAACCCAGCGAAAGTTCGTGAGGCCTTGCTCGGTGGCTTTGCCGGCAGTCGAATTCTCGATTTACACGGCCAAAGGATGATTGACCGACAATTTCAGCCCGGCGGACGCATCAGCACCCAACGCAAAGATCTCGATCAAGCCGTTGAACTCTGCGAGCAACTGGGACTCACGCTGCCATTGCTCGCCGAAGCAAAATCACTATGGCATCAAGCCTGCGAAGGCGGATATGGCGAACTTGATCAGTCCGGCATCTATCAATGGCTAGTGCATCGAAATGAAGAATAAGTGAAATTCCTAAGCCTATAGTGTTATTGGCCGCTAGCCCCCGATGATTCAAACTTTCGACAGGAATCCAATGGAGAACACAATGAAGAAACAACTCATCACTGCATTTATTGCCCTGACAATTAGCTCGCTCGCCCAAGCCGATGACATCGCCGCTGGCGAAGCTGCCTATGCCAGCAAAGGCTGTATCGGCTGCCACGGTGCCGCTGGTAACTCTACCCTGCCCGATACCGCCAAACTCAATGGCCAGCACGCGCTATACCTAACCAACGCACTCAATGCCTACAAAAACGGCGGGCGCAACCATCCGGTGATGACCGCAATGGCTGCAGGATTGAGTGACGACGAAATTAAACAAATCTCAGCATACCTTGCGGCACAATAAGGCTGTAGGCACGAGCGGGGCGGATAACCAAGCCGCCCCTTCGGCAAGAAACGAATATTTTTGACCAATCCAACTGTGAACAACCCCTCAAATCGAGCATCTTTTTTGTTCAGTTTCGCAATGAAAATTTCTATACCGAAATCACCATCTCAAAAATACCTGTTTTAAATCAATTAGTTAAATGCGAACTTCCAATCAAATATCAATTCATTGACACCCTATCCCACCACTGACAGGGATACGTGACTGACACCAAATTGGTTAAGCTGTAGTCCAAACAACAACGTCAAACTGTAGACAGGTCCCGCCACCGATGCGAGATCGATATACAAAAAATACCGACGAAAATGGACACAGCAATGAAATCAAACCTAAGTGGCGGACACAGCCCGTATGTGTCATCAAATCGATCCACACCGACCTTAAATGCCAGCAGGATGCCGTGGCTATTGATGCCACTGATTTTCATGCTGATGCTTTTTTCAAGCGCTAATGCCAGTACCAGCAGCAGCGACTGGACACAGCTCTATGGCGAGAAGCGACTAGAAGTCGTGCAAGAGAATGCCGATGGGACATTTATTGTCGATGTAGAAATTGATGTACAAAACACCGGTGAAACCAAAGTCTCGAATATCCAAGTTGTCGATCAACTCAACGCGATCGATAACTTTGGCAGTGCGTTTGTCGGGCTTCTGGGCGCACCGTCATTGACCGTAAATAACAACAGTGGTCAATGCGTGGTGCCAACGATCAATAGCTATTACAACGGAACCACCAAAGCAAAATTGTTCTCCACACTGGCGACACTGTTCCCTGGCGACACCATCACCACCAAGTTTCGTATCAAGCTAGACCCGCACGCAGAGGGCGCACCCGATGTGTTGCAAAACATGGCGAAAATTACCGGCAAATCTAGCGGTAGCGGATGTGCATGCGACAACACAGGCGGTCGTTCTGGCGGACCTGGCCGTCCGACCATTTTGGACTACACCAAAACGCCAGAGCCAATTGAATCGCCTGAGATCGGCCTACAGAAAACCTTTAACAACACGGTTCAACTTGCCAACGGCAACTACCAAACTGAGATGTTCCTCACCGTGATCAATTCAGGTGATACAGATCTACAGAACCTCTCGTTGACCGACGCGTTGTCTAGTGCCTCCAACCTTGGCAGTGCTTATGTTGGGCTGCGCTCGCCGCTTGAGTACAGCGCACTTAACTTCTCGACCAACAACCCAGATGGCAGCAGTGTCGCACCGGGATTGAACACGCTCTTTAACGGCGACAGCGTCACTCAGGTACTGCTACAGAATGGCCTTCTGAAACCCGGTGACAGCTTCACCATCAAAACGTTGGTCGAGTTCGATCCAAACGCACCAAATGCACCCGGCGTATTGCAGAGCATTGCGCGCGTAGACGGCACCTCGATTTACAGCACGCCTGTGTTTGACTTATCTGGCGCAGCAAATGGTGGTCCAGGTTTAGCGTCACAAATCCTGCTGCCAACGGTGCCCAATAAACCTGAGTTAACGCTCAATAAGTCTTTCGGCAATTATCAGTTCAACAGCGATGGGACTGTCTCCTTCGACATCACATTGGAAGCCCTCAACTCCGGCACCGCAGGGTTGAACAACCTTGAGCTGAAAGATCAACTCAACAACATCACCAATGGATTTGGGAACGGGTTTATAGAGCTGGTGAAGGCACCAAGCTCAAATGACAACCTCAAATTGAATACCGCCTTTAACGGCACCACAGATGAAGACATCCTGTTGCCGGGCAATAGCTTGTCACCCGGCCAGTCGGTGTCAACGGTGTACACCGTTAGGGTCAACCCAGACCAGTTGCCAACGCCTGGAACCTTGTCGAGCACATCGTCTTCTTATGGCTATAGCGCCATCGATGGCAGCCAAGTGTTTGATCTGTCTGGTGACGTTGGCGGCGGACCGGGCGAAGCCACGGTTTACGTGCTAGAGCAAAACGACAGCTTAGGTCAATTGACGCTGTACAAATCATTCCAAGCACTCACTTACAGCTCGGACGGCACCTTTGAAGCGACCATCAAACTCGACCTGCTCAACGCTGGCCCGGGCAGCGTGACACAGGTTAAGCTGATTGATGATCTGAAGACCAATATGGGCGTCAGCTTCGTCGAAATTGTCGACGCACCGAGCCTGATCGAAACCTCTAACCTGTCGGCGGCCTCCTCATTGCCGGTGGCCAATCCAAGCTACAACGGATCAACGGTGCTGAATGTTATCGATAATGGCATGACCCTCGCCGCAGGCGATGGATTTAGCGTGGCCTTCCGCGCCAAGTTCAACCCAGCACTAGCAGGCAATCCGACGTCTCTGAGCAACACGGCACGTGCGGACGGCGTCAACGCCAATGGCAATACTGTGTTTGACTTATCAGGCAATGTCGGTGGCGGCCCCGGCACTGCGAGTACAGTCGCGACGTCTGCAAATAATGGTGACCCACAAGACGACGACCTAGAATGTAAAACGCACTGGCAGACCAGCCTGACCGGCAACGGCTTTGACGCCTTTGAAGATTCTGGCGACCCAGACAAGTGCAACCCCTCCGAAGGCGCACTCTCCAGCTTTGCAACTGGTGGTGCAAGTTCACTATGGCTGATTGGATTCTTATCACTGGCAAGCTTGGTACGTCGCAAATCAGCGCTTGTGGTCACACTGTTATCGGTGCTGGGCGTCTCTTCGGTCCAGGCTGGCGATTGGTATATCGGTGGTGGCGTCGGCGTCTCTAAGATGCAGCCACATGAAGGCACTACCGGTGGTCGCGTACTCGAAGATTCGGGTACTGCTTATCGCGGCATTGTCGGTTACAACGTCAATCGCCGCTTTGCAGTTGAAGGCTATTATGCAGATCTGGGTAAAGCCGAAGTCGATCCAGGCACGGCGGCCATCAATCAAGGCCAGACCGGTACCATTGGCTATCGCGCCTATGGCGTACAGGGCCTCTACCGCGTGTACAACACCGATGGTTACGCTGTTGCTGGCCAATCGGGCGCGTCGGTGTTTGTCAAAGGCGGGGTTGGTAGTGCTAGCAACCCCACCGAAAACGTCAGCAAGGTCATCAAAAACAAAGCGGCCTCGCTCAGTATTGGCGCGGGTGCTGAGTATTTGTTTGCCAATGGCTTTGGTGTGCGTCTTGACATGGATGCCTACGACAAAGACTATGCCGCAGCTTACCTCTCAGGCACCATGCGTTTGGGCGGTCGCGCACAACCGATCATGGATGTCCCGCCGACCATCACCCGAGCCCCAAGTGCACAATATCCGGTCGAATACGATCCAGCGCCAACGCAGTATCCAGTGGTGTATGAGCCAGCACAACCTGCTGTGAGTGCGTGTGCCGCTCCTCGAGCCATCGGCCGAGTGCAGTTTGCGCTTAACTCGCACAAGCTCAATGCCGAGGCACGTCATGCGCTGGATCAAGTCGCTGACCTGCTAATCAATTGCCCAGGCGCAGAGATTCAAGTGGTCGGCAACACCTGTGCCGGTGCTTGGGAGTACAACCACAACCTTTCCAACCATCGTGCGTTCTCCGTCGCGCGTTACTTGGTCTCACGTGGTGTGCCCGCAGACGCAGTGGCCTTGTACGCCATGGGCGATAAAAACCCCATTGCCACCAATGACAATGAGGCAGGCCGAGCGCAAAATCGCCGCGCCGATTTGTTTATTCGCAGTGCACACTAGACCGCATAAAAAACCCCAGCAATCGCTGGGGTTGGTTGACTAAAGCGCCCCGACTACGGGGCTTTTTAGTGTTTAGAGGTTATTGTTGCGCCAGAACTCGGCAATGTCTAAACGCGTCGTACACCAAGCGTGTTCATGACCTTGAACATAATCTAAGAAATGCGCCAATGCCGCCGCACGGCCTGGCCGGCCCACCAATCGACAATGCAAACCAATTGACATCATTTTGGGCGCTGTCTCACCTTCGGCATAGAGCACATCGAAACTATCCTTCAGATAGCTGAAGAACTGATCACCGCAATTAAAGCCTTGCGGCGTCGCAAAGCGCATATCGTTGGCATCCAGCGTGTACGGCACCATCAATTGGCGAGACCCGTATTGCTCATCCCAGTAAGGCAATTCGTCGGCATAGCTATCGGCGTTGTATACAAACTGCCCATATTCCGCGGCCATGCGGTGAGAATTGGGACTACAGCGCCCAAGGTACCAGCCTTTAGGTGCCTCCCCGGTCGCACGCGTATGCGTTTCAATCGCGGCCTCAAAATGCTCGCGCTCGATGGCTTCATCCAGAAATTGATAATCAATCCAGCGGTAGCCATGAGAGGCAATTTCCCAGTTGGCCTTCAGCATCGCCTCGACCGCTTTGGGGTTGCGCTCAAGTGCCATTGCCACGCCAAATACGGTGACCGGAATCTGGCGCTCCGTGAACAATCGATACAACCGCCAAAAGCCCGATCGTGAACCGTACTCGTAGATCGACTCCATATTCATATGGCGCATGCCTTCGTAAGCTTGCGCCCCGACAATTTCAGACAAAAACGCTTCAGACGCCCGATCGCCGTGCAACACACAGTTCTCACCGCCTTCTTCATAGTTGACCACAAACTGCACTGCCACCCGGGCCTTGCGTGGCCATTGAAAACTGGGCGGCTGATCGGCGTAACCGACTAAATCACGAGGATAATCGCTCACTTATTTCTCCAAACTTTGAAACCAAGCCGCGAGCTGTGCTCGCTCTTCTTCGGTAATTTGTGTGAGATTGCCAATCGGCATGGCACGGCTCACAACCGTTTGTTGGTGAACTGCAACGGCTTGAGACTTCATCGCCTCAATTGAATCGAGCAACACCCCTTTTGGTGCCGCACTAAATCCAGGCTGTGTCGGTGCCGCAGCATGACAGCTTGCACAACGCTGCTCTACGATGGCAAACGCTGTAACATCGTCGACCACGGCCGAGGTTTCTACGGGCTTGGGTGCCAAAATCGCCGCTGAAATCGCTAAAAACACCAGTGCCACCACCACGATCATCGGCTTATTGCGACCAAAATGACGCTGGACGAAATACACGCGAATCAACGCACCGGCAAGCGATATCAACACCAGCACCAGCCAGTTCCAAGCACTGCCATAGGTGCCCGCATAATGATTGCTGGTCATGACAAACAGGACAGGCAGCGTGAAGTAGGTGTTGTGCACCGAGCGCTGCTTGGCCTTGAGCCCGGGCGCTGGATCGGGTGGTAAGCCCTTCTCAGCGTTGGCGACCATGGCTCGCTGCCCAGGCATGATCACCATGGCAACATTGGCCACCATAATTGTGCCCAGCATCGCGCCGTAATGAATATAAGCACCGCGCCCGCTGAAGACTTGGGTTAAACCAAATGCCACCACCGTGACAAATACCAATAGCACCGCTGCGAGAATATTGTCGTCTTTGCCAAGCGATGATTTACACAGTAAGTCATAGACCACCCAGCCCAGCACCAGCACACCCACGCCGATCATAATCGCCACGGGCTTTGTCAGCGCCATCACATTCGGGTCGATGGTATAGATTTCGGCACCGTACCAATACATCAGTATCAGCATAAACATGCCGCTTAACCAAGTGGTGTAGGCTTCCCACTTAAACCAATGCAAGTTCTCGGGCAATTGTGCAGGCGAAACTTTGTACTTTTGCGCGTGATAAAACCCACCGCCATGCACAGCCCAAAGCTCACCCCCAACGCCCTTGTCTTGGTCAGCTTGCGACTTTGGCGTTTCGAGGTGATTGTCGAGCCACACAAAATAAAACGAGGCACCGATCCAGGCGATACCGGTGATCATGTGCAACCAACGGCCCAATAAGTTCAGCCATTCAACGATATAGGCTTCCATCGCTTAGCTCCCCCGATAGGTTGAGTAGCTCCAAGGGGAGCACAGCAGTGGCACATGATAGTGCGCCGCCTCATTCATCGAAAAACGCAGCGGCACGCAGGTTAAAAAGGCATCCTCTGCAAGCTGAAAATATTCGGCAATGTGAAACACCAGCTCATACTGCCCCAACGCAAATTCAGCCTCATCAAGCAGCGGAGCGTCGGTGCGGCCATCACTATTGGTGGTGGTGGTTTTCAGTAATGTTCTGCTATCGCCGTCGAGCAAAAATAGCTCTACTTTTATATTCGCACCGGGCTTACCATTGGCGGTATCCAGCACATGGGTGGTTAGTTTTTTCATGCCGCGTTCTCCTCGTTTGGCGTAGCGAAAACACGCCACACACTGCAGACAATACGGTAAAGTATTAAAAAACTGGCCGATCGGTCAAGTTAAAAACATAAGCTATTGATTTTAGGAGCATCCACTTGCCTAGCTATTATGCCCCTCACGGTGGTTTACCGCCGCAAACCGACCTACTGACCGATCGCGCCGTGGTAACCAACGCCTACACCGTTATTCCCAAAGGTGTGCTTCGCGACATCGTCACCAGCAACCTACCCTTCTGGGAGAAAACCCGCGCTTGGATTATCGCGCGTCCTCTCCCTGCGTTTGCCGATACCTTCGCGCAGTACATCGTTGAAGTCTCACCCGGCGGCGGCAGTGACAAACCAGAGCCAGACGCAGGTGTAGAAGGCGTACTGTTCGTCATGGAGGGCGAATTGACGCTCACCCTAAATGGCTCGAAGCATGTACTCGCAGCTGGCGGATATGCCTTCTTAGCGCCAGGTGAAAACTGGACGGTAAACAACGCTGGCACCGAGCCCACACGTTTTCATTGGGTGCGCAAAGCCTACGAATACGTCTATGGCATTGATGTCCCAGAGAGCTTTGTCACTTCAGATCAAGCCACCCCGCCCAGCGCCATGCCAGAGACCGATGGAAAATGGGCAACCACCCGCTTTGTCGACCCCAATGACATGCGCCACGATATGCATGTGAATATTGTCACCTTTGAACCCGGCGCTGTGATTCCGTTTGCTGAAACCCACGTCATGGAGCACGGACTCTACGTACTCGAAGGCAAGGCGGTCTATCGCCTCAACCAAGATTGGGTAGAAGTAGAGGCGGGCGATTTTATGTGGCTACGAGCCTTCTGTCCTCAGGCCTGCTACGCAGGCGGCCCCTCAAACTTCCGCTACTTGCTCTACAAAGACGTGAACCGCCA
>JABXHR010000135.1 GCA_013373515.1 Gammaproteobacteria bacterium
CCTCCGGAGGGCAACGCTCTATCCAGCTGAGCTACGGGCGCGTGAGCGTAGTATTGTAGTTGCAAGCGGGAGTGACGTCTATTGATAAGGTGTGCTTGATCGTGCAATTCGACGCATTGCATGCACGGATGCAACTAAATCGACAAAGCGGTGATACAATTGTGCGATTGAGTTTC
The DNA here is from genome assembly GCA_013373515.1 of Gammaproteobacteria bacterium. Lineage (GTDB taxonomy): Bacteria > Pseudomonadota > Gammaproteobacteria > JABXHR01 > JABXHR01 > JABXHR01. The sequence continues at coordinate 177 of JABXHR010000135.1, forward strand.
TTATTTTTGTTTGGAGTGTTTTCGTGAGTACATCTAATGACGGCAATTTCGTCAAGACGTTCGGCATCGTACTCGGTCTACTCGTGTTCTTTATGTTCACCGTAATGACCATTGCCAACATCATTTCACCAGAGCATGGCGACGTTGATTCTCAGCTTGCTCGCATTACGCGCAACATCGCGCCTGTGGGCAGTGTCAACACCGACCCGAATGCAGTTCAGGCAGCAGCGCCAGCAGCGGAAAGCCGTGAGCCTCGCACTGGCGAGCAGGTTGTTAATGCCGCGTGTGCTGCGTGTCACTTGGCAGGTGTTGCCGGGGCGCCGAAACTCGACGATGCTGCCGATTGGCAAGCGCGTTTGACAGCCGTCGGTGGCATTGACGGCTTGGTTCAGTCAGTCATCAACGGCAAAGGCGGGATGCCTCCTCGTGGTGGCTCAGATGCCTCTGACGAAGAAATTCGTAGCGCTGTGGCGTTTATCATCGGCGAATAACTTTCGCTCGATTGTCAAAAAGCCTCCGAATCGGAGGCTTTTTTGTGTTTAGTCCCGCCGGAGCTCTGGGTTTAGAGAAATCGGCGTTGGATAACGCATCACAATAAAATACGACGACACTGCAAAGCTCATTATGCTTGCACCGGTCAATGCTAATGCGGCCTCAGTACCGATCAATCCGCTTCGCTCAGCGACCACCGTTAATAGCAATGAAAATTCACTGATTTGCCCTAAACGAACGCCTGCCTCCTTGGCCATGCGCGACTTTTCGTGCTCGCGCTTAAATAGTGCGGTGAAGATTACCGGTTTTAGTACCAACGCAGATGCTGCCAACGCGACCGCCAATGGCCAAACCGCTTTAAAGCCGATAATGTCAAACCCAGCGCCGAGCGTGAAAAAGAAGATGATCAAGAAAAAGTCCCGCAGCGGTTTCAGGGTTTCGGCTAGATAGCGCGCGATAGGGCTGGTGGCAAGTGAGACCCCGGCGACAAATGCGCCAATTTCATGAGATAGCCCTAGCGCGTGGCTGAGTTCGGCAAGCCCAAGACACCAGCCGATCGTCAACAGAAACAGGTACTCTTGGATTTGATCAAACTGGCTCATCAGGCGCTTGAGTACGGTGTTGGCAAACCAGCCTGCAGCGAGGATGATCAAGGGCAGCGCCAGCATGGGCAGTAGTTTGCTTGGGTTGAACTCGCCGCCACTGAGGCCCTGAATAAATAACAGGATTAAAATGGCGATTAAATCTTGCAGCAGCAATATGGCGACGATGACTTCGCCCATGCGCTGGTGATGCAGTGCGCTGGTGGGGAGCAAGCGCAGCGCCACGATGGTGCTCGAGAACATCATCGCCGCACCGACAATCAGCCGCTCGGTTTGGTTGAATCCGCCGAAATAAGCCAGCGCATAACCCAAGCTAAAAAATGCGGCACAACTTAATGCCGTGACGCGTACCGCCTCATTGAACAGCCTTAGTAGGTCTTTGACCTCAAGGCTTAATCCCAATAGAAACAACAAAAATATGATGCCGACCTGTGCAATGTCGTCGATCAGTGCTGTGTCGTCGATCAGTCCGGTGAGTGCCGGACCGCAAATAAGTCCCACTGCAATATAGGCCAGCATAATCGCTTGTCGGGCGTACAGTGCGATGGTCGCGGTTAGCGCAGATCCCGCAAAAATTAAAAACAACAGAAATAAGATCGACTGAGTCGTCATGGTGAAATGGGGTACCGATGAGGATGGATACTGTAAGCTTAGCAAAGCCAATCGATTGCATCGTGAAGATCGACGCGGCATAAATTTGGACAATCAACTCAGGGTTAGGCTTTATAATGTCGGTTTTGACTGACAGACGAATCTATGGAGCAATACATCGAGTTTGCATCGAATCACCCATTGATGGTGTTCGGTACAATTGGTCTTATCGCGTTTTTGATCTACTACGAGAGCGATCAACTGTTGTCGGGTATCAAGGGGATGAATCCTCCCGATTTGACCCGCGCGTTGAATGACGGCGATGCTGTGTTGGTCGATGTGCGCGACGGTAAAAGTTTCAAGGCGGGCCATATTTCGGGCGCCATTCATATTCCGTCTGCCGAAGTGGTCAAGCGGCTGTCAGAACTTAAGCGCCATGAAGGCAAGACGATCGCATTCTGCTGTAATGTGGGCATGACCGCTCGCTCGGCGGCCAAAGCGGCCAAAAAGGCCGGTTTGCAAAATGTCGCTGTCCTCACCGGTGGTCTCGAGGCTTGGAATAAAGCCAATCTCCCAGTCGTATCTAGGTAATCAATCGTGTCAGAACAAACTCAAGCTCAGCAATTTCAAGTCGTCCGTGTGTACACCAAAGATGTCTCTTTCGAGTCGCCTAAAGCACCAAATATCTTTCTCGAGACTGATATCAAACCGCAGGTTTCGCTGCAATTAAACAACGGTGCGAACAAGCTGGCGGACAATATATTTGAAGTCACGCTCCAGTTGACAGTGACTGCCAAAAACGGTGAAGACAATCTTTATTTGGTTGAGATCACACAGGGCGGCGTATTCAGAATTGAAGGCTTCGATGACAACGCACGCAGCATGTTGCTGGGGGCATACTGTCCATCTACTCTTTTCCCGTTTGCTCGCCAGACCATTGCAGATATGGTAATGAACGGTGGCTTTCCACAACTGCTGCTCGAGCCAATCAACTTCGACGCGCTGTACCAGCAGCATCTGCGTGAAGCCGCCGCCAAGCAACAAGCGCAGCAAGCTGCACAGTCTGAACAAGGCGAAGGCGGCGTTCACTAAATGACTGCTCAAAGCGCCGCCGATTCAGTAGCCATCGCCGTCATCGGCACTGGTGCATTCGGCACGGCGCTGGCGGTACATTTGGTGAGTCTCGGTCATCGGGTTGCACTATGTGGTCGCAACGTTGCCCATATAGACAGCATCCGCCAAACCGGCGTTCACGATCGAGTGGTCGAAGGCTTCAAAGTCCCTAAGACCATCGATTTGTTTGTCGGTTTACCGCAATTGGATGAATTCGATGCGGTTTTGATTGCGACGTCGTGTAGTGGTTTTGAGTCGGCTCTCGAACAGATTCGTGCACAAGGCTTCTCTGGTGCTGTGGTTTGGGCCTGCAAGGGCTTTTCCCCGGGCACGGCTGATTTACTCTCCACCCGCGTCCCCGCTCATTTTGGCGAAGATCATCCCATGGCGGTGATCTCCGGGCCTAGCTTTGCTGCGGAGCTTGCCGTTGGTATGCCCACTGCATTATCTGTCGCTGGCAACTCGCTGGATATCTCAGAAAAAGTGAGCCAGTGGTTTCACGGCAATAATCTGCGTACCTATGTGCAGTTTGATATGACGGGCGTTCAAGTGGGCGGAGCCATCAAAAACGTCTATGCCATCGCGGCGGGCATTTCCGATGGACTTGGTTTTGGTGCCAATGCTCGCTCAGCGTTGATTACGCGAGGATTGGCCGAAATGACGCGACTCGGGGTTGAGATGGGCGCTGCACACAATACCTTCTTGGGCCTGTCTGGTTTGGGCGATTTGACCTTAACGTGCACAGATAATCAGTCTCGAAACCGCCGCTATGGTCTGGCCGTGGCAGATGGGATGTCAGACGAGGCTGCGCTGGCCAAAGTGGGGCAGGCAGTGGAGGGGCGTATCACTGCGCGCACGGCCAAAGTGCTCGCGGATCGTTATGATGTTGAATGCCCAATCATTGAGCAGGTCTACCAAGTGGTCTATCAAAACCTTGCCCCATCCGATGCGGTGGCGGCGCTGCTCTCGCGTTCGATTAAGAGCGAATAGCGCGATTTAATAGCGCGCAGCGGTTTGCGTTGGCTATCAAAGCCCAAACTTCAAATTCATATCGTGTGCACAAATATAATTTGTGCGTTGCACTAGAAGACAGTTACACTCCATTGTCAGAGAGGTGGTTTTGCTGCTCGCAAGCGCCGTCAACTGAATGGAGTAACCATGCTGTACCAAGGATATGAACTCGCAAATCGGGCCATGGAGCCGTTAAGAGCGGGTGCTCGCGTGTGGCAGACAGTGCTGCAAAGTGAACTCAATCCGATGCGCCAATCAGCATGGTCCAAAGCGAGTGCGGCGTCGATCTCGGTGATGGACCTGATGACGCGTGCTTATGAAAAGCCCGATTGGCAGATTATTCACCCAGAAAACCAATCAACGCTTACCCCGGATTGTGTGGTGCAAAAACCGTTTGCACACTTGCTGCGCTTTGATGCCTATCCAGAGCAGCAAAAACCCCGTGTGCTTTTGGTGCCGCCATTGTCTGGGCACTATGCCACCTTGTTGCGTGGCACGGTCAAAGCATTGATCAAGGATTTTGAAGTCTATGTTTGCGATTGGCAGAATGCGCGCGATGTTCCCCTCTCGGCCGGCCGCTTTGATCTGAATGATTACATCGATTATCTGATCGATTTTATGCGCAGTCTCGGTACATCGACGCATGTCATCGGTGTCTGTCAGCCCGGCCCCGCGGTGCTCAGTGCAGTTGCGCTATTAAGTGAAGCCAAAGATCCGGCAACACCAAAGTCGATGACAATTATCGGCTCGCCGATCGACCCGCGAGAATCGCCAACAGAGCCTAATCGCTTGGCCGAGAGTCGGCCTTATGCTTGGTTTGAGCAAAACTGTGTTCATCGGGTGCCTTGGCCGAATACCGGCGTTGGACGGCAGGTTTATCCGGGCTTTTTGCAGCTTGCAGGGTTTATGTCAATGAACCAATCGCGACACATCGATGCGCAAAGTCGCTATTTTGATGATTTGGTATCAGAGCAGCACGCAGCGGCGCGCAAGCACGAACATTTCTATGCAGAGTATCTCTCGGTGCTCGATCTAAGTGCGGAGTTTTATCTGCAAACCATTCGCGATATCTTTCAAACGTACAAATTGCCCAACGGCACTTTTGAGCACCGTGGACAAACGGTGGATTTGTCGGCCATCAAGCAAACCGCATTGATGACGATTGAAGGTGAGCTAGATGATATCTCAGGCGTTGGTCAGACTCAGGCTGCGCACCGTCTATGTTCAAATATTCCGAAGGCCAAGCGAATGACCATGGTACAACCAGGAGCTGGGCATTACGGTGTGTTTAGTGGCGCCAAATTTAGGGAAGTCATCTATCCGCAGGTGCGAGATTTTATTGTTGGCAATAATTCTTAATTAATTGAAATACAAATAAAAATAGGGATAAGAAATATTTTTTGGGCGACGCACAAAAAATAAGTTGACGAGCGTGCAGGTAGCAACTATATTTAAGTCAAATGGTGCAGTGCACAAATGTGAGCACCTCAAGACGGAATTGAATTAGGAGCTACACCATGCAAAACCCAATGATGAACGCATTCGTTAGTCTGACAAACGCATCTCTCAACTCAGCGAAAGAGTTGATTGCGCTTAACGGCAAGTTGATGACCTCTGCTTTAGAGCGTCAAATCGAAGCAGCCAACTGGATGGTTGCGGCGAGCGAAGCGCAACTTAACGCTGCAAAAGATGTGAAAGATCCAGCAGAATTTATGCAAAAGCAAACCCAAGTTTTAGAGGCATCAGCCAAAGAAATGACTGCAATGGCCGAGGCCAACACCAAGGCAATGGCCGATGCAGGTGAAGCCTACAAAGCTTGGATGCAAAGCAGTTCGACTGCCGTAGAAACGGTAGTCAAAGGCGCCGCAGAGGAAGCCAAACGCGCAGCATAATGCTGTGCTAGGGGTGCAGCCGCACCCCATCTTCGTCCTGCAGCCGATTGGAAAATCAAGTGAGTAGTAGGATGAAGCAAAAATCCCCCGAGAAGGCGTCTTTAAACTCTAAAACGCCTCCCTCAAGGCGGAAGAAACAACCCGCCGCACGCAAGCCAAAACCGCAATCTGCGGTTGCCCCACGCTCCAATATTTCAAATCAAGCGGTTAACGTAGACATGGAGCAATCATCGCCTGCAAATCCGCTTGCCGGTATGGCCAAGCTGTCGCAAGACATGCTGTCGATGTTCTCTCAACCCGAGCGTTTAATTGCCACTCAGACGAAGTACGCCACCAATATGTTGTCGCTTTGGCAACGAGGATTTAGTGCCGCCACCACTGAGGAATCTGTCGAGCCGGTGGTGTCACCTTCGTCGTCGGATAAGCGCTGGAAGGACCCGCAGTGGCAGGCCAATCTTGGGTTTAGCTTGGTGCAGCAGGCGTATTTGCTGACGTCGGACTACATGCGCGAGCTCTGCCAGTCGATGCCGATCGAGGACGCGCATCAAGCTGACCAACTACGTTTCTACACCGAACAAGTGATTGCTGCCATGGCACCGACCAACTTCCCGCAGACCAATCCTGCGGTGTTGTCGAAAACGGTGGAATGCAATGGCGAGAATCTGATGGCGGGTTACCAAAACTTTATGCGGGATCTCGATCCAGATCAGGGTCAGCTCAAAATTGCCATGACCGATAAATCCGCATTTACGATTGGGGAAAATATCGCCACCACCGATGGCGCGGTGGTGTTTCGCAATCGGATGATTGAACTGATTCAGTATGCACCGAGTACCGGTAAAGTGCTTAAGCGACCACTGATGATTGTGCCGCCTTGGATCAATAAATTTTATATTTTGGATTTGCAGCCCAAGAACTCGATGATCAAGTGGCTGGTTGAGCAAGGTCATACTGTATTTGTGCTGTCGTGGGTAAACCCAGATGCGAGCTACCGTGATGTTGGTTTTAACAACTACATGGAAGAGGGCATTTACGCGGCCACAGATTTTATCTGTCAGTCGCTCGAAGTTGAGCAGCTCAATGCCATTGGTTACTGCATTGGTGGAACGTTGCTCAGTGCAACATTGGCCCATATGAAGGCCATCGGTGACAAGCGAATCGTCAGTGCGACGTTCTTTACCTCGATGATCGATTTCGCTGAGCCAGGTGAATTGGGTTTGTTTGTCGATGAGCCGCAGCTGCAGCGTTTAGAGGCCGAGATGGCCGAGCATGGCATCCTCAAAGGGCAGGCGATGGCGAGCACATTTAATATGCTGCGTGCCAACGATTTAATCTGGTCGTTCTATGTCAATAATTACTTGATGGGCAATCAGCCACCAATCTTTGATTTGCTCTATTGGAATTCGGATTCCACGCAAATTCCAGCAGCGACTCACAGCTTTTATTTGCGCAATATGTATCAGCGCAATTTACTGTGTCAGCCCGGTGCACTGCAGTTTAACGGTGTAGATATTGATATTTCCAAGGTAGATATTCCCGTGTATTTTTTGTCGGCGCAGGAAGATCACATTGCGCCCTGGAAGTCGACTTATGCCGGTGCGCAGTTATTCGCTGGAGATGTGACGTTTGTGTTGGGTCAGTCCGGGCATATTGCTGGGGTGGTCAATCCGCCGTCGGCCGACAAATATGGGTATTACACGACAGATCAACTGGCGCCTGATGCAGATGGTTGGCTTGAATCGGCGAGCGAGCATAAGGGTTCGTGGTGGATGCATTGGCACGACTGGGTGCAAGGCCACAATAAAGTAAAAGTGAATGCTCGCACGGTTGTTCCTGTCGATGATTCGCAAGCGTCACATGCACCGGGTAGTTACGTCAAAGTCAGGTATGATTGAGCCAGCAAAGGAAGATAAATCACGATGAGAACCATTAAAAAATATCCAAACCGTTCCCTCTACGATACTGAGCGCAGCGGCTACGTGAGCTTGGCTGATCTGCGTCAATTGGTCATTGATTCGGTGGAGTTTGAAGTCATCGACACCAAGACCAAGCAAGATGTGACCCGCCAGGTTCTGTTGCAAATTATCGCTGAACAAGAGGGCGCGGAAGAGCCGCTGTTTAGTACTGATGTACTGGCGAGTTTTATTCGAATGTACAGTGATGGCACTCGAAATACGTTTAGTGAATACCTCGCACAAAGCATGGCGTTTTATCAGGAGCAATCTCAGCAGGTACTCAAGGGCATGGGGCGCCAGATGAGTGACCCAATGGCCGCATGGGCTGAGTTTACCAAGCAAAATTTAAATATTTGGAACGAGGCGCAGCGCCAGATGTATCGGGCGGCCGGGCTCGATCCAGACAAAAATAATTAACAGTTGCAATAATCTAGGGAGAGTGCAATGAAAAAAGTCGCGCTGGTGACCGGTGGAACTGGTGGTATTGGTACGGCCATTTGTAAGCAATTACACCACGATGGAATGACGGTAATTGCGGGGTATTACAACGGTGGTCAACACGAAAAAGCCCAAGGCTGGCTGGAGACTGTAAGAGCGGAAGGGTTCGAACATATGTATATCGCCTTTGGCAATGTCTCCGATTATGAATCAGCCAAGACCTGCATCGATGGCATCGTCGAAGAACATGGGCCGATTTCGGTATTGGTTAATAACGCCGGTATTACACGTGATTCGATGTTTAAGCGCATGAGTGTCGAGCAGTGGCAGGACGTGATCAAGGCAAACCTCGATAGCTTGTTTAATATGTCGCGCTTGGTCATCAATGGCATGCTTGAAAACGGTTGGGGCCGAATGGTGAATATTTCATCGATCAACGGTCAAAAGGGCCAGTTTGGTCAGACGAACTACTCTGCGGCCAAGGCCGGCATGCATGGGTTCACCAAAGCTTTGGCGCAAGAAGTTGCTTCCAAAGGAATTACCATCAATACAGTGTCGCCTGGCTATGTGGCGACCAGTATGGTGAAATCAGTGAAGCCGGAAATTCTTGAGGGCATTGTGGCCAATATTCCAGTAGGTCGTTTAGGCGAGCCGGAAGAGATCGCCCATGCGGTGTCATATTTGGTGTCTGAGCACGCGGGTTATATTACCGGTTCAAATTTGGCCATCAATGGTGGTCAGCACATGTTCTGAACCCCTAGCTCAAATCGGCGCCGACAAACCCGAGTTGGCGCCATCCTTCATAGACCGCAATCGATACGGCATTCGCCAGATTTAAGCTTCGACCGCCTGCCACCATTGGCAACTTTACTTTGGTGCGCTCGACAAATCCCGCCAACACATCATCTGGCAGCCCCCGAGTCTCAGGGCCAAATAACAACACATCGCCATGCTGAAATTTAACTTGATCGTGGCGCGTTTTGCCTTTGGTGGTAAAGGCGTACCAATTGGCGTGGAGCTCTTCACGCACTGAATCGAGATTGGGGTGGATGTGTACACTGGCCCACATCGAGTAATCGAGGCCCGCCCGGCGCAACGACTTTTCATCCATATTAAAGCCCAGTGGCTCTACCAAATGCAGTGCACAGCCTGTATTGGCGCTGAGGCGTATGAGGTTGCCAGTATTGGGGGGAATTTCCGGTTCGAATAGGACGATATGTAGCGGCGGTGAACTCATGAGAACCTCGTAGTTTGCGACAAATGTTAACGGTTTCGTTGGACTGTGGCGAGACTGTAATCGAATAGCGCGTGCAATGGATGCATGGTATTGCCCAAGGAGGCGCCATGTATCGCATGATTTGCACAATTGGTTTGATCAGCCTGATGGCATGTTCAACGCTACCACCAGAGAACATGACACCCAATGCCGTTCGACCACCAGCGCATTGGCTGGAGTCTTCAGCGAATACACCAGTGGCACCGACGCCCAAACCTAAGTTGCGCGATAAGCACATTTCGCTCACCGCCCAGAAAATCTCCCTGAATCAGCTATTTGCCAAACTTGGGCAAATGACGGGTATCGATATTGAGCAATCTGTTGACCTGCCGCAGTTGGTCTCGGTGGCCTATCGCGAGCAGGCGCTCGATACAGTGATTGATCTTTTGGCGATGCAGCATGATTTCGTTAGCGTTTGGGATGGAGATCGACTGTTGCTGTTGCCTGCGGGCGACTATAGCGAGATCTATCGCTTGCCGCTGATGCCTACCATTCGTGACTTTTCGGCGCGGCTTGGCACACGGAGCAGTGAAATTAGTGAGCTTGAGAACGCTGAAATCGGCGGATCGGATAGCGTCATTACCACGGAAGCCAAGGCAGACCCTTGGCAGGAAATATTAGCGGGTATCCAGCAGCTTGCGCCGGGTAAGCCTGTCAATCTGCAACCACATAACTCCATGGTGTTGGTCAATGCCAGCAAACGTGAGCATCGAGAAATTGAGCGCTATTTATCGCAACTCACCGAGCGCTCGGCGCAGCAGGTGTTGATCGATGCTGCGGTGGTTGAAATTAGGCTGGAATCGTCCGAGCGAAGTGGGATTGATTGGCAGTCTTTGACCGAGGGAGCGGGACTGACTTTGGTGCAAAACCTGACTGGCTTTAATCCACTTGAGACGTCGCCCAATTCGGCCGCCATCTACCGACAAACCCATTCGGGTAGTGTACTGACTCTGGCTTTGCAGAGCTTACAAAATCAAGGGCAAGTGCGTGTGTTATCCAATCCAAGGCTGCGTGTGCTCAACAATCAATCCGCGTTAATGAAGGTGGTCGATGAACATGTGTTTTTCACTCAGGAAATAGAAGAAACCTTTGACGACGAGGGGCAAGTTGCACGGCGAAGGTTACAAACCGATATCGGACGAATCCCGGTTGGACTGACCCTGCAGGTCCTGGCCACCATTGCGGAGGGCGGAAGGATTAGCTTGCAGCTGCGTCCAACCTTGTCGCGAGTCAAAGGTGTCCGCGAACTGCCCTTATTCGAAGATCAACGGCCCTTGGTCAATGAGGTGCCAGAGCTTCAGGTGCGTGAGCTAGAAACCGTCGTCTCGGTGCAGAGCGGTGAGACCATCGTGCTCGGCGGCATGATGGCGGATGATCTATCAACACGTAGAAAAGGGTTGTCTGGCTTGCCGCTGCAACGGGGCATCGGTAAATGGTTGGGGGCATCAGATCAAGCGCGCCAACAGACTGAATTGGTGATTTTTCTTAAACCTAGGGTAATTGGTCATGTCGCCCGCTGAGATGGAAGTATATTTGCGCCGCCACCGCCAACGAAGCGCTTTGGCGAGTGTGGCGTTGATTGTGGTGGCCTCTGTCGTTTGGTTCTCACTGCTTTATGGCGTCAGTACCTTCTGGCTTTGGGAGGCGAGAGCACAACACCAGCAAGCGCTGATCGAATACCAAGATGCTGCCGCGCGCTTGCGTCGCTGGAGCGCGGAGGAAGGGCGAAATGATTGAAACCTCTTCATTTGATTGGGCCTTGATCGCGGCGCAAAGCAACGCGTCGCATCGTCGGTATCTACTCCGCGTCAATCAAACGCACGATCGTTGTCGGGTGCTGTACGACAAGGCATCGATCTCACAGGTACGCCATCACTTGGCCAATGAATCTCTCGGTGAGATCGAGCTTATCGAAGCCAGTGCACGTGAATTTGCAGAAGTGCAGGCTCGACTCGGATTAGGCGTTCCCGCTGAGGCACTTCAGGCCGAGGCGCTGCTTGAGCATGCTGTCGCCATCGGTGCTAGTGATATCCATTTGGATTTTCAAGTGAATGGGCTAGATGTGCACTATCGAATCGACGGCGTGCTGAGTTCGGTTGCAACATTTTCGGTGGACGTGGGCCATCGGCTAATAGAGCAAATCAAGGTTCAAAGCCGGATTGATATCGCCAAAGTCGGAGTGCCCCAAGACGGAAAGTTGCGGTTGCAGCTATGGGGTAGCTATGTTGAGTTTCGGGTGTCGACTTTACCAGCCGCTTTGGGTGAAAGTGCCGTCATTCGGGTGCTCGACTCGGCCAAAGTTGAGCCTGTGCTAGGGCATCTATTCCATGGTGGTGTGGTGACACAGTTTGAGCGTTGTCTGCAAATGACCGATGGTCTGATCGTCGTCGCTGGCCCAACCGGCGCAGGAAAGTCCACCACCCTTCACGCCATGTTATCTGAGCTCAATAACGGTGAGCGCTGCTTGATCAGTATCGAAGATCCGATCGAGCGAGTGGTGGCCGGGGTGCGCCAGACCGAAGTGACAATCGACTCGCAGCCACTTTGGCTGCGTAGTGCACTGCGCCAAGATCCAGATGTGATTGTGGTGGGCGAAATTCGAGATCAAACCACAGCAGAACTGGCGCTGCGCGCCTCGCGCAGCGGACATTTGGTGTTGTGCACGCTGCATGTGGGCCATTACCCACAAATATTTGGGCGATTCGCGGAGTGGGGTATTTCGCGATCGATTTTAGAAGACGTGCTGCGAGCGGTGATTGTGCAGCGGCTGTTGCGGCGCAATTGTGAGTCTTGCCTTGGTGAGGGGTGCCCGCGATGCAGACAAACAGGATACTTTGGTCGAGTGGGCATTGCTGAGCTAGATGGTGGCCGTGATGACAATGGCTCGCTACGAGATCACGCAATGAACTTGGTGGCACTCGGTTTGACGCGTGAGTCAGAGGTGCAAAGGGTGTTGGGTCATGCTGCGTGAGCAGGCCATTTCAGCACCGCTGAGCGATCTATTAGATTTGGTGCGCAGCGGGGTCAATCTAGTGACAGCGCTAGACATGGTGACCGCTGCACTGCCGCACCCTGAGGCGCGGCAAGTGTTTTATCAGTGTGCACTTAGCGCAAAAGAGGGCGGCAGCTGGACAGCGCCTCTGGCGACTGTATTGCCAAGCACAGATTATTACCTGCTGTCTGCATGCTGTGAGGCAGGGAAGCTGGAGCAAGGGTTGGCGTTGTTGGTCGAGCAAATGGCCTTTCGCCAGCAATTGAGGCATGAATTGCGTGCGGGTTTGCGTTATCCCCTGACATTGATTTCCCTCAGCATCGTTGCTGCATTGTCGTTGTTGTTTAATCTAGTGCCTCCGCTGCTGAGTTTCGCCAACGATAGCGGTATTTCCCTAGGGAACACGGGCAGCGTTTTAATGTGGTTGTATGAACATCGATTTGCCCTGATAGCAGCAGTTGCTACTGTTGCTGCGCTCATCGCAATATTGGCACTTCCAGTCGTGCGAATGCGTGTGCTTGCTCGGCTCAATCTGCCAATGCAACAAGTGGGTTGGAATTATCAGTGGCTATTTTTGATGTCGCAACTGGTGGCCGCCGGCATACCTCTGCAGCAGGCTATTTCACAGTCATCCTCGGCAAAGTCGACCTCTCATCGTCAAGCGGTTGCGCTACGTCAGCTAAACGACCGTTTGCTGGCGGGTTGGGGCGTAGATGCGGCATTTGGGCAGTGCGCATTTTTGTCGGTTCGCCAGCGGCAGTTGATTCGAATTGCGCAAAGTACAGGGCGCTTGGATGTTGCCTTCGCGCAGTGTGCACACTTGTCGTTTTTAGCGCTAGAGCGCGCAAAGGGACAGCTGATTTCTGCGGCGCGAGGCATTGGCCTTGGCTTGGGCGGTGGCATGGTGTTTTTGATTGTCGGTGGCTTGATACTGCCGATCTATGATGCAGTGTTCTCACAGGTGGGGCAGCAATGACAGCGATGCTGCTGAACTGCGACAGTGGTAGTTATTTGCTGACGCCGGGTATTTGGGGTGGAGCGAGCTGGCAGCTGTTGTCAAGCAAGCCCTCAGATGCCCAATTGCCGCTGGGTGTTGAGAAGCTGATGTTGCCCACAGTCATGCAATTTCCCATTGGCTCTGAACGAGTTTGGCAAAATTTGCCGGCCGATCATTGCTTGCTTTTGGCGGAGGGCTACAACGGCCTGAGTGTGCATTGGGAGGGCGAACATTGGCTACTGGAGGTGACGGATGTGTCTTTTGAGGCGCTCAATGCGCTGCTGGAGCGAATGCAGTTGCCAAGGATGCGCAAACTGCCTCAAAAGATCTCGCTGGGTCCGTGGCTCTTGGGCCAAAAGCCGTCGGTTGTGAGGGCCAATTTTGTATTGATGGGGCTGCTTGTTGCAGTGGTTGGTTTCCCGCTGTTGGTTGAGGACTTGAAAATGCCTACGGCATCTACCAGCGATCAAACTGTAGCGCAGTTGGTTGAGGCGACACCCTCGGCGCTCAGAACCTTGGCTTGGGACGATTGGAGTTTGCTCGCGTCGTGGGTGCGCGAGCAGCCAAAAATGCAGCTCAACAGCATAACGTATCGCGCCCAAGGTGGAGGGTATGCGTGGACGATATCTGCGCTTTGGCAGACATCAGAACAGACGTGGCAAGAGTGGGTAGCAGCTGTGCCCTCAGGTCTGCGCCTCAGCGTGGAAAAGTCTCCGTTTGAATCACAGACGGGTGCATCGCTGCGGAGTTTTGGCGCTGTGGTGGCAAATCCCGAAATGAGGGTGGTTTTGTGGCGAGAGTAGCGCTATTGCTAGTTGTTCTGGTGGGCCTTGTACTTCAACTGCTAAACCAAAAAGCAACAATAGAAACGGCGACTGACTCGCTGCGCTCCCAACAGGAACGCATGGTTCATCGGCGATTTCAATTGGATGGTTTGCTGGCTGACGGTTGGTTTATTCAGCCGGTCATAAACTCAAGTTTGTGGGAAGAACACGAAATAAAACCGCTGAGTAAACCTGCCGCTATGGGACGTTTTTCGCTCTATCGACGCACCCATCACGTCACGATTAGCGGCCAATACGCAGGGCAAACCCTAAGCGCATTGGTCGGTCCGCTTTATGATGTTCATGTCGAGCTGAAGGCGCTAGATTTGGTATTTGAAGATGGTCGGTTACAACAGCGTGCGACCTTCGATAGTGTATGGATTTCAGAGTAATGGACAAACTGCTTTTACTCGATTTGCTGGCCTCGGTGCAGTTTGTGGTGGTTGTGTCGGATGAGCAAGCGTTGAGTCCTGAGACGGGTTTAATGGAGGAGATTGTGGAGGCGGCTTATCACGCAAATGCTCGGCCTGAGGGCTCACTCTTGATTGAGTTTGAAGGGTCGCAGTTTCGTTATGAAACGAGTGACTTTGAAGCTTCGAAATTGAAGATTGAGGTTGAAAAGTGATGAGCTGTTTTTGGCTTTGGTGCGTGTTTACAGTAGGGCATCAGCCTATGGCTTTAGATCGAGAGCTTGCGGCGCTTGCTATGCACTATTCAATTGATCACAACAGTGCGCACAATGCAGGCTTGGGACATTTGCCCTGCATGTCGGCGCGTCCCTATGGTGATCGGCAGAACCCCTGTGTGATGCCAAATGGAGTCCATGCGTTGGTTGAGGGGTTTTGGGTCGATCCCTACATGGTGGGCAGTAAACGCGTCTTTCTTGCAGGGCAACCCGTTAGTATCACGCTGCCAAATCGATTGCTAAACGATATTTCCCCAAGTCAACCCTCGCACCTCAACAGCTGGAGCGACTGCGTAGCATCGGATGGGAAGATCAACATTGGATTGGCCAATGGACGGCGCTGGACTGTTCGCGAACAGCGTTGGTCAGTTGTCATGCGAGCTGGGTTTGATCGGTTGTATTCGTCAATGCCGGCGAAGCCTTGGATGGAGGCGAACCAATGGCTCGATTGCCCCGTGGTTTCACCCTAATAGAACTCTTGATTGCGCTCACCGTGCTTGGGATTTTGGCTAAATTTAGCCTGCCTCTCTGGACAGCAGTCTCGACGCAAATTCGTTATGCAAGAACGGATCATGCCTTAAATCAGATCGAGCGTGAATTACTCGGTTTTTTAGCAATGCATGGGCGACTACCTTGTCCTGCGACAGCGGGGAGTGATGGTGCTGAAGATTGCAGTGTGGGCGCCGGCTTTGTACCGGCCAAGACCCTTGGTTTGGGGTTGGCACTCAATAAAGATTTACTGGTTAAAGACGGGTGGAATAATCCGATTGAGTATCAAGTGGGACGTCAATCGGATGGACAGCCATTGTTCGAGTCGGCAGAGCATTTGAAGCAGATGCATCCGAGTCTTTGGGCGTCCAGTTTGGCAGCCTATTATGGCTTGCCCTGCCGGCCGGTAACGATGTACGCCAACCAGCTCGCTGCGGTGGTGTTGGCGCGTAATAAGACGTTAGAGAGTGACTTGGGGGGCTGGTTCGGTCCGCGCGTGGAGACGGGCCCTTGCCGTCAAGACAACGATGCTCGCTTGATTAGCGAGCATCGAGTGTTGCTTGAGATGATTTACTCGGGTGCGCTGTCGTCGCTCTGAATGGTGACTCGGCGTTTAGGCGCGGGCCACAGCAGCATCATGACCAGCAAGATGCCCACGCCCGCAAACATGGCCAGTGTCATTTCTGGGATGGTGTAGCCGTAGAAGGTCATGTCGATATCAGCGCAAGACCCGGAGCCTTTGAACACCGTCATTAAGGCGTCTTGAAGCGGCATGGCTTCCATCAAGAAATCGAGGCTTGGGCCACATTCTGGCACTTTGTCCGGTGGAAGGTTCTGCAACCAAACGTGGCGTCCGGCCACACCAACCCCAGCGCCAGCACCGAGCAGGCCGAGAAATGCGTAGATTTTATTGCCCACATGGCCGGGGCTGTGCAGCCATGCTAAGAGGCCAATAATGCCGATATAAATTAATGCGACACGCTGCAAAATGCAGAGATTGCATGGCTCGAGGAATTCGACGTACTGCAAGTAAAGCGCGAACGCCATTCCGCCAAGGGCGGTCAAAAAGAACAACAAGAAAATCCAGCGCATGGTCAGTTTATTGAGTCGTGTTGAGTGAAGATTAATGTAGCCAACAGAAAGCGGAGATGAATCTCCGCTTTTTGCGATGGGTCGTGTTCGTGTTTTATGCGGCGGCTCTCAAAGTGGAGAATAGTTGTGGTAGTTCAAGTGCTTTTGGCTTGACCAACCAGAACTGTGCTGCATAGCGATAGAAGTTATCCGATACTTCTTGACCCCACTCTGAACCAGTCTCTTGCGCATACTGCGCGACCAGCTCTTGTAGGTACATACGGTATGGTTCCATCGATTCTGCAGTCACCCGATGTATGTCGATCAGTTCGTGATTGTAGCAGTCGACGAAATTGCGGTTCATATCGAGTACAAAGGCTAAGCCGCCAGTCATCCCCGCACCGAAATTCACACCTGTCTCGCCAAGCGATACCACGCAGCCGCCAGTCATGTACTCACAGCCGTGATCACCCAAGCCTTCAACCACCGCGACGGCGCCGGAGTTACGTACGCCAAATCGTTCGCCTGCCAGTCCAGCGGCGAAGATTTGACCACCGGTTGCACCATACAGGCAGGTGTTGCCGACAATGACGCTACGGCGTGTATCGATGGCTGAGTTTTCCGCAGGGCGAATCACAATTTTGCCGCCATTCATGCCCTTGCCAACATAGTCATTGGCATCGCCATACAGATGCAGGTTAAGACCGTGCGCATTCCAGACACCGAAGCTCTGACCAGCCGTGCCGCGAAGCACAACGTCGATCGGCGCATCGGCTAAGCCGTTTGCGCCGTGCACACGTGAGATCTCCCCAGAGAGTCGTGCGCCAATAGAGCGGTTGATGTTCTTGATGTTGAACTCAAAGCGGCCGCCCGATTTGTTGTCAATCGCCGATTTGCACACGCTGAGCATTTCTTCAGCCAGCTCGCCCTTGTCGTAAGGTTCGTTGCGAGGCACTTGGCAGAAGCGTGGACGATCTTCGCCCATGCCGCCATCGCTGAGGATCGCCGAAAGATCCAGCGCACGTTGTTTGTCGGTAAAGCCTTCGATCGGCTTGAGGTACTGGGTGCGACCAATGAGGTCTTCAAGGTTGCGCACGCCAATCGATGCCATGTGCTGCCGGACGTCTTCGGCAATCATGGTCATGTAGTTCATCACTTTTTCAACGTCGCCGTTGAAGTGGCGCATGCGCAGAATTTTGTTCTGCGTGGCCACGCCGGTCGCGCAGTTGTTGAGGTGGCAAATTCTGAGGAATTTACAGCCCATCGCGATCATCGGACCCGTGCCAAAACCAAATGACTCAGCACCGAGAATAGCTGCCTTAATGACGTCGAGGCCAGTCTTCAAGCCGCCGTCCGCTTGTACGCGAACTTTTTCGCGCAGGCCATTGGCGCGGAGCATTTGGTGGGTCTCGGACATGCCGAGTTCCCATGGCGAGCCAGCGTATTTGACCGACGTCAGCGGAGACGCACCTGTTCCGCCGTCGTAGCCTGAAATGGTAATTAGGTCGGCATACGCCTTGGCAACGCCTGCGGCGATGGTGCCGACACCGGGCTCTGATACTAGCTTGACCGAGACCAGTGCCTCGGGATTGACCTGCTTAAGATCGAAAATCAGCTGAGCCAAGTCTTCGATTGAATAAATGTCATGATGCGGCGGTGGCGAAATGAGGGATACGCCCGGGACCGAATGGCGCAAACGTGCAATCAACGTATCAACTTTGTGGCCAGGCAACTGGCCGCCTTCACCGGGCTTGGCGCCCTGTGCGACCTTGATTTGGAGCACTTCGGCGTTGACCAAATAGTGTGGCGTAACCCCAAATCGTCCAGATGCGATTTGCTTGATCTTGGACATTTTTAGAGTGCCATAGCGCTCGGCGTCTTCGCCGCCTTCGCCAGAGTTTGAGCGAGCGCCCAAGCGATTCATTGCCTCAGCGAGGGTTTCATGTGCCTCAGGCGACAGGGCACCTAGCGACATACCTGCTGAGTCGAAGCGCTTGACGATCTCGCTGACAGGCTCGACTTCATCAATCGAAATCGGTGCTTTGTCTGACGTGAGTTGTAGCAGATCACGTAGCATGGCTGCAGGGCGGTTATCGACTTGGTCGCGGTACTTTTCGTAATCGCTCCATTGGCCGCTGCGCACGGCGGCTTGGAGTGTTTGCACCACATCTGGATTGTAGGCGTGATACTCGCCGTCGTGGATGTACTTAAGGAGCCCGCCTTGGTTCGTTTTGCGCATCGGGTCTTCTGCACGTTTGGCAAGCCCTTCTGCATCGGTTTGAAGGTGCTCGAAAGTGGCCCCTGCGACACGAGAGGTGGTGCCTTTGAAACACATATCAACGACATCGCCATGGAGGCCAACAATCTCAAACAACTGCGCAGATCGATAACTGGCAATTGTCGAAATACCCATTTTTGAGAGAATCTTGAGGATGCCTTTGTTGATGCCTTTGCGGTAATTTTGTTCGAGCTGTTCCAATTCGCCATCGACATCGCCACAACGGTGTAGATCGGCAATGATGTCGTAGGCTAAATAGGGGTAAATGCAGGTTGCGCCGTAGCCGAGCAGTACACACATATGGTGGGAATCGCGGGCAGTTGCTGTTTCGACAATAATGTTGGTGTGAACACGCTGGCCACTATCAATTAAGCGGTTTTGCAGCGCACCGACGGCCAGTGCCGCATGGATCGGCAGCAGTCCTGATTGGTAATTGCGATCCGACAGTACCAGCAATCTCGCGCCGCCTTTGGACGCTTCGACTGCACGATCGACAAGCGCACTGAGTGCCGTTTTGTAATCACTGTGGCTAGGGTCAAAATACAAATCAAAGCGCTCGTGCTTGTACTCGGCTTCGTCTCCCATGGCCATCAGCGTTGCGAATTTCTCGCGCGATAGTATGGGCGAGCGAATTTTCAAGCGCTTCGCCGAGTTCTCGGTCGCCTCGAATAAGTTAGCCTCTGCCCCCAAGCACGTCTCCAGCGACATGACAATCGCTTCGCGCAATGGGTCAATTGGCGGGTTGGTTACTTGGGCAAACTGCTGACGGAAGTTGTCATAAATCGAGCGAATTTGGTGCGACATGACTGGGAAAGGCGTGTCATCACCCATTGAACCTACCGGCTCCTGCCCGCCTTCGCAGCACGGGCGAATCACTTGATCGCGTTCTTCAAAGCTGACGTCAAATAACTTCTCGAATTTTTGATATTGCTCGCCTTCGAGGCTGCCTTCGACTTTGACGTCGCGCAGGCGAGAGTGCAGGCGGCGAGAGTGCTTTTGCAGCCACTTTGCGTAGGGGTGCATGCGCTTGAGACGGTCGTCGACTTGAGACGGCATCATCAGTGCACCGGTCTCGGTGTCGATGCCGAGCATTTGGCCGGGCTTGAGTCGGCCTTTTTTGGTGACGTTTGCTTCGTCGTAATCCCAGACGCCCACTTCAGAGGCAAGCGTAATCGTGCGGTCATTGGTCACCACGTAACGCGCTGGGCGCAACCCATTTCGATCCATGGTGCAGCAGGCATAACGACCATCGGTAAATACGATTCCTGCCGGGCCATCCCATGGTTCCATGTGCATGGAGTTAAATTCGAGGAATGCGCGCAGGTCTGGGTCCATCTGATCGACGTTTTGCCACGCGGGTGGCACTAGGATGCGCATGGCTTGGAACAGGTCGATACCGCCGAGCACCATGGCCTCGAGCATGTTGTCCAAAGACATTGAATCTGAACCATCGAGTGTGACGATAGGGTGCAGTTCACTCAGTTCTGGCAGTGCAGTCGACTTTAATGAGCGACCGCGGGCGCGTGCCCAATTGCGGTTGCCTTGAATGGTGTTGATCTCACCATTGTGCGCCAGCATGCGAAACGGTTGGGCCAGACGCCACTGCGGCAACGTATTGGTCGAGAAACGCTGGTGGAACACGGCGATGCTGGCTGTACAATCTGGGTCGGCCAGATCGGCATAAAATTTTGGCAGGTTGGCCGGCATGACCAAACCTTTGTAGAGCAGCACATCCGGTGACAATGAACAGACATAGGCTGCATTTTCACCTAGTTCGTGACGGCGGCGCGCCACAAACAAACGGCGTCGGAACTCATCGGCGTCGAGTGATGCTGGGGCGTTGACGAATACTTGAACAAAGTTGGGCAGCTGCGCTTTGGCTTGTTCACCAATGACGTCGGTATTGATGTCAAGTGATCGCCAGCCAGCGACCTCTAGCCCTTGGTCGACGATTTGCGCTTCAAAGTTTGCACGTTGATCGGCGTCATGGTTGGGGTCTAAAAAGACGATGCCCGCGGCATAGTTTGCGCTTAGTGTGATGTCGGCCGCTTTGGCCACTTTGCGCAAAAAGACGTCAGGTTTGCTAATCAGCAGCCCACAACCGTCGCCAGATAGCCCGTCTGCGGCGATGGCGCCTCGGTGGGTTAAGCGGGCCAATGCGGTCAATGCGGTCTCAACCAAGCTGTGGCTGGCAACACCATCCATCTGGGTGATTAAGCCCCAGCCGCAGTTGTCTCGCTCGAATTTTGGGTCGTACAAACCGTCGCGATGTAGATTGTCAAAAGCTTGCATCAATGTCGTCTCTAAACCGTAGCCGGTCGATTGTACACAAATTTTGCTTTGAATACCTCGCGCTATAGGCGATTTAGTCTATTGAGTGGGCGTTTTAGTTGACTCAACAGGTTGGTTGGGATCGATCAGGTCCGAATAGTCGCTAAATGGTCTAATCCAGGGTCTAAATTCAGTCCATTCGCCTACCAGTGCCTCAAGAGCTTGCTCTGCATCGGTCATCGAGCCAAATGACCCTAGCAGCATGTAATGCACCCGTTGGTCTTTTACGGCTTTAGTGACCGCGATTTTGGGTAGTGCAGTGGACGGTGCATGGGCTACGAACTGAGCGAGAGTCTCGAGGCTTTTTGCTGCGACCACCTCAATCGTGAAATTCTCTTTGGGCTGCTCCGCGACCCAAGTTCGATCATAAAATACGTTTGAAGATTCGATATCTAATCCTGATGGTTCTTCGTCGCTCGCATCGGCTTGTATGTCCGTATCGGCCTCCGTTTCATCTGTGGCGGCGATTTCGGTTTCCTCGGGCATGGAGTCGGAGTCGGAGTCGGAGTCAGATTCTGCTTCGGTTGGGGGCTGTTCGTCAGCGACTTGGGGTTGCGCAACGGGTTTTGGCTCGACGATCAGTTCAATGGTCTCGATGGTCGGTGTCTTTTCAGTGCTTTGTTCCACCAATGACTTGAGCGATGAGTCGTCGGCATCGAGGGTGAGTTGCTCTGTCGGTGCCGGTAAATCAAGGGTGTTGGGCAATATGCCGGTATCCAGATTGATGACGGTGACATCTTCGGGGGTATTCACGACAACAGGTGGCGCTTCGACAATTACAATTTCGCCACTGTCGTTGAGCTCGGCAATGGCAGTAGGTTGGCCGCTGCCACTTAAGGGGTTGTCGATGGCAATGGTCTTGCCTCCTTGGCGCGGAACCGGATCGAGCCAAATGAGCGCAGCGATGCCTAAAATCACTACCGCAGCTGTGATTTTTAGTAGGAGCTTGAACGGGCTCTTTTTTTGGCGGTAATAAAATGACATTGAATGGGTTTTTCTCTTACGTCTCGGTAAGGTTAGTCTGCTGCGAAGACTTTTTCCAAATGACTTGTAAACATTTTGCGGTCATATTGGTCTGACAGAAAGGCGTTGCCCATGCCTTCGAGCAAAACAAGCCGAATGTTTCCGTCGCGGCTCTTTTTGTCTCTCAACATGGACGCGATCATAGAATCCGACGTGATATCTGTATCGGCGCTGATCGGCAGGTTAAATTTTTGTAATTTTTCAACCAGCTGTTGGTGCGCTTCGGCAGTGATGCCCCCTAAAGCCATTGAAAATTCGCTGGCCAATGTCATGCCAATGGCGACCGCTTCACCATGCAACCAGCGGCTGTAATTTGAGAGTGACTCAAGCGCGTGGCCATAGGTATGGCCGAAATTTAGTAGGGCACGCCGACCACCTTCGAGCTCGTCTTCGGCGACAATTTGTGCCTTGCATTCGCAGCTTCGCGCGATAGCGTATTGTAGTGCGGACACGTCGCGATCAAGGAGGGCATCGGCGTTGTCGTCTAGCCATTGCAAAAAGGTGCTGTCCATAATTGCACCGTATTTGATGACTTCGGCCATGCCTGCTGAAAACTCGCGATCTGGAAGCGTTTTGAGTATGTCCAAGTCGGTAATCACCGCTTTGGGCTGATGAAACGCGCCGATCATGTTCTTGCCGCGCGGGTGGTTGACGCCAGTTTTTCCACCGACCGAGGAATCAACTTGTGCCAGTAGTGTGGTTGGGATTTGCACAAAATCGACGCCGCGTTGATAGCTTGCCGCCGCGTAGCCGGTGATATCCCCAACCACGCCGCCGCCAAGTGCAATCAGCACGCAGGTACGGTCAAAGGCAGCGTCGATTAAGCCGTCAAAAATTAAGGCAAGCGTATCGAGTGATTTGAACTTTTCGCCATCGGGCAAGATGACATCAATTACTGTTTTGTCTTTGAATAGTGCTTTTGTCTGCGCGAGATAGAGCGGTGCGATGGTCTCGTTGGTCACTATGCAGATTTGTTGGTTTTTGAGGCGACTTGGCCAATCGCTTTGTGTCAGTAGACCGCTCCCGATGTGGATGGGGTAGCTTCTGGACCCTAGGTCAATCTCAACCGTTTTCATGCTTTTGTTCCGTTCCTCGCAAATTTAGGGCGTCTAATATGATTCTGGTGACTTTGCTGCACGCCATGCCATCAGTTTTGAAGGTTGCTGTTGCCACTGATTCGTAAAGCGGGCGCCGGACCTTGGCGAGGCTTTCTAATATGGCTCTAGGGTTTTCGGCTTGCAGCAGCGGGCGGTTTCGGTCTTTGCCGGTGCGTCGGAGCTGCTCATTGACAGTGACGTCTAGGTAGATGACGTGATCGGCGTGTTGGATGATGGTGTTGTTCTCTGGTCGGGTCACTGCGCCGCCGCCGGTCGCGATGACAGCGTCGCTCAGTTGGCAGATTTCTTCGAGCGTTTGGGTCTCGCGGCTTCGAAAACCTTCTTCACCTTCGATGTCGAATATGGTCGGAATGTCGACACCGCAGCGCGCCACGATTTCATGATCAATATCGTAGAACGGCATGTCTAATTTTGTGGCTAAACTGCGCCCGATGGTCGTTTTGCCTGCGCCCATGGAGCCGACGATAATTATCTGCATCGGCGAAGTTTAACCGACCGCAAAAAAAAACGCGCCCAGTTTTGGGCGCGTTTTTGATGAAAAGTTTGTTTTTACAAATCCGACGAGAGAAGCTTTGGCGTGACAAATACCAGAAGTTCGCTCTTGCGATCGACTTGGCGCTGGTGTTTGAACACCTTGCCAATGATTGGCAGTTTGGCAAGTCCAGGCACTGTGTCGGTTTCGTCGATATTGAGTTCTTCGTAAATACCGCCGAGTACCACAGTCTCACCATTGCGCACGAGTACTTGGGTGGTCACCGCACGAGTATCGATCGATGGGGTTTGCAGTGAGCCTTCTCCATAGAAGGTGCCTACGGTGTCGCGCTTGAGCTTCAAATCCATGATGATGCGCTCATCCGGCGTAATCTGTGGCAGTACCTCCAAAGACAGCGTCGCCTTTCGAAAAACCACTGAGACGGAGTCCTGGTCGCGTGCGAGGTAGGGAATTTCAACCCCTTGTTCAATTGTTGCAACCTTTTGGTTGGTGGTTATCACACGAGGTGAGCTTATTACGTCGCCCCGCCCGTCGGCCTGCATGGCTGAGAGTTCGAGGTCAAGCAAGCGTCCCAGAGGCAATTTGGCTAACTGCAAATCTATGGTTCCGGTTTTTGCCGTCGCACCGAGATCTAAATTGAAACCACTGTTGACAACACCACTGGTCGCAGCGTTTGCGTAGCTATCGCCGTAGGCGCGGCCGCCGACAGACATACCAAGCTCGCGTTCAAATTCGTCGGATGCAACGACAATACGGGCTTCGATCATCACTTGACGAACGGGCACATCTAGGCGGCGCATGACGTCGCGAATCTCTTCGATGCGTTCAGCTGTTTCAGTGATCAGAAGGGTGTTGGTACGCTCATCGAACGAGACCGATCCGCGCGCTGACAAAACGCCATTGCGGTTGTCTTCATTGGTTCGCGAATACAGAATTTCCGAGATGTCTTTGGCTTTGGCGTAGTTCACCGGAATATAGGTGGTGATCAATGGTGCAAGGTCGTCACGGTTGCTTTGTGCCGCGAGTTCCGCTTCTTCCATTGCCGCCAATTCTTCTGCGGGCGCCACGTAGATCACCGTGCCGGTTTCGCGCATCGCGAGCCCTTTGGTTTTCAGCACGATATCCATGGCCTCATCCCAAGGAACATTTTTGAGTCTGAGGGTCAGGCTGCCGTCGACCGTATCGCTGATGACCATATTGCGCTCGTTAAAGTCGGCAATCATTTGCAGTGCAGCGCGCACGCTGATGTCTTGGAAATTCATCGACAATGTTTTGCCGGTGTAAGTTTTCTTGGCCAGCGTTGCAACATTACGTGGCTTGAAACGCAGCGTAAAGTCGCGGTTGGTCTGAACATTAGACCAATCAAATAAACCGGTTCGCGGTGTGATGGTGATCACCGCATTGCTGCCCGCTTGACGGGTGTCGACATACATAATCGGCGAGTCAAAATCACGTACATCCATGCGTCGTTGTAGGCGCTGTGCGACATTGGCATCTCCGACGGTAACAATGATTTTGCCCGCGCGCTCGACGACATCAGGCGTGGCGTCGCTGCTCGAGAGTTTTAGGCGCAATTCACCATCACCTGGGTTGTCTGATCCGCGAAAATCAACGGCGTCGATACTATGGGTAAATAAAAGTGGTTCGGCCTGAAGGCTGGGTTCGTAACTTACTGCCGTATCTGCTGCCGCGATGACACGATTACTGATTAAGTCATTCTCGTAGACGACAGATTCAATTGGCGCGTTGAGCATTTGACTGCTCGGCAATGCGCTAACCTCAATGGGCATCGGCAGGTGTTGCAGCGATAAGGTACTGTCTAGCGCGGCGTCGTTGGTTCCACCTGCTGCGACCGATGTGGCGGCAAAGGTTTGCAGGTTTTGCGGCACCGAGGAAATGATTAGCTTAAAGCCGTCCTCTGTGGGTAGTAGGCGATGTTCGCTGCCTGCAGCCAAGCTGATGATATTGCGAGTGACATTGGCGGAGGCGATTGACTCGATGCCCATCACCAAATTCCCGTCGCCGTTGGTTCGTCTCGGTGCGGTGCTGCTCGCTTTGAAATCGAGTACTAGCCGTGAGGGCGAGCTCATCTCGAATACTCTGGGCAGGCCCACGTTTCCGTCAAAATTAAATTCTATTGCTGACTGCCCTTGGGATGGCGCAGTGGTTTCAATAGACTGCAATGTGGCAGCGTTTGCCACGGTCAAGCCTTGTGTACTCAAGCCCGCAATTAATGCGAACTTGATGGCCTTGACCAGTGATCGATTTGTGTTCATATGTGATTTCATAGTCATATCCATCTGGCGCCTATCGTCCTGGTGCACCGTCTTCAGATTCAGCGTCCTGTTTGATTTCGAGTGCAGCACTGTCGTTGCGCCAACCTGAGAAATCATCACCAAACCATTCTTTAATCGCGATTCCGGTTTCATTAACAGCAATAACCTGGCCAAAATTTGATCCAATGTGATTTCCCGCCTGAATTTTGTGAACACTGCCAGCAGGTTCGCGTATCAGTGCCCAACGTCCGCGGTTACCTTCCATCACGCCGACCAACTGCAAATCTTGCAGCTCGAAGTTCTCTAACGGCTCGCGCTCGCGGTTTAAATTGGGGCCGCCACTGGATGCCGCACTAGTACTGCTGTCTTTGCCAAGTGCCACTGCAGTCGGTTGTCTAAATGGGTCTTTCAAAGCAGCTGCATTTAGTGAAAAGCTCGGTGGTTCTTGCGGCTCTGGCATGGGCTGAACCACGCCCACCGCGTTTTCACGGGTTTGCTGAACGAAGCTGGAAAGGTTGTCTTGGTTGGCCTGACAGCCGACCAGTGTTCCTGCGATTGCGAGATAAACAATGGGCTTCATTCCTCACCTCCGGCATAGCGGTATGTCGCGATGCGTAAATCGCCACGAATCAATACGGCATCTGGATCCGTCGCGACATTTTCACGCTTCTCACGATCCAGCGTTAGTTTGTAGTCGAGCATGTTTACGATCCGTGAGGTGTTGGCTAGATCTGACGCGAACTGTGCAAATTGGTTGAAGGTTCCGACCACCACCAGTTGCACGCCATGTTCGACGTAAAAGTCGCGCGCTGTTTCCTCAAGTGGACGGAAGGTTTCTATAGTGAGGCCTGCGTTGCGGCTCAAGCCTGCGACCTCACGGAGCAACCCCGGAATTTGGGTACTATTGGGCAGTTGGGTCAGCATCTGTTCGAAAGAGTCTTTCATTTCAGCGAGCTGTGCGCGATAAGCCTCAAGATTGGCTGCCTTACCCTGCACTGTCTCGAACTCGGAGCGCAATTTGACTTCGCGTTCGACTTCGTACTGGATCGTCTCGATGGTCGGTTTAATTTTGAACCAGCCGACTGCCGCTGAGGCGACGATACACAAACCACCAATGAAAATGGCCTGTTGTTTACGGCTTACAAAGGGCAGTTTTTCTAGCTCCTTCTGGTCAAAATTTCGCCAGTCGATTTCTTGTGCCATGGCTTATTCTCCTTCTAGCTCAAGATCACCGAGAAACGGGGCCTCGGTGTACTCGCCTTCGATAGGCATGTCCATACTTGGAATGCCCTCGAATGTCAGCGATGCGTCATTGCCCCGCATGGCGGCAGAGGCCTCGACAATCATTGCTTTCTTTTGCGGGAATTGAGTGGTTAGCGTGACTTTGAAGTCGCTGGGCTTGGTCGCACCCATCGCAGTTTGCTCAGTGTCGCGTTGGTTGTTGCGGCCTTCGGACGTGATTTCATTGAGGTATGTCGAGCGTACCCACTCGGAGCCTTCCAAATCTGAAATAAATTGCGAGATGGTTGTGTGCGAGTTGGTCCGGCCTTTGACAATCAGGGTCGAGTCTTTGTTATCCACTTCGGTTAAATAAGCGCCCTTTGGCATCAGGGATGATATTTCGTGGATCAACTTGATGGGCTTGATGCGCTCACCCGAAAGGTTGAATACCAGCTCCATGCGGGTTTGCAGTTTCGAGCGTGTGGCGTCTAGGTCTTTGATTTCATTTAAACTGGTCTGCAGTGTCTCGGTCTGTTCACGTAGATAACGATTGCGCTCAGTTTGCTGATCAAGCTGGCCCTCGAAGTAATTGTTGACCATCATGCCGGTGCCCGCAGAGGCGGCAATGCATAGACCGACAAGGATGCCGAATTGTTGCTTCACCTGCTTGCGCTTCTCTTCGCGCCACGGCAATAAGTTAATTCTTGCCATTACATCAATCCTCTTATGGCGAGGCCAGCGCTAACGACCATGGATGCGCCATCCTCGAGCAGTCGGTCTTTGTTCACCGATTTGGCAAATTTCATGGATTCAAAGGGGTTGATCACCTGGCAATCTAACCCGGTAATGCTTTGAACAGTCTGTTCGATGTTGGCAATCGCCGAGCAACCGCCTGCTAACAAAATGCGCTCGACATCGGGTCCGTCACCATTTGATAAATAAATCTGAATCGCGCGGCTGATTTCTGCGCTCAGTTGCTCGGTGAAGGGCTCAAGCAAGCTGTGTTGATAATCATCTGGCAATTCGCCGGTGCGCTTTGCGCGGCCTGCTTCGGGAAAAGACATCCCGTAGCGGCGCATAATGTCTTCAGTAAGCGACTTGCCGCCGAAACTTAAGCTTCTTGAGTGAATCAATCGGCCTTTTGACAGCACGTTGAACTGTGTCGTTGTTGCGCCGGCATCGACGAAAGCCACCACTTCGTTGGCTAAGTCAAATCCCGTCATCTGAGCCGCAATCGGCAGCAGGTGCTCATAGGCGTAAGACTCAACATCTACAACCTTGGGTTTTAAGTCTGCCGCCTTAATACAACCAGTGCGGTCTTCAAGCTGCTCTAGTTTTGCAGCGACCAGCTGCAATAGCTGGCGATCTGGCGCTCGATGATCTGGGCCAATGATGTCGAAATCCAGCGCCACTTCGTCGATGGAATAGGGGATGAAGTTCGGTGCTTGATCGTTGACGTAATTTTCAAGATCGAATTCGCCTACCTCAGCAGGTGCGTCGATGATTTTGGTCACTACGGCCTGATCCGGCACTGCGACAACGGCTTGCTTGCACTTGGTGCGTGCCTTTTTTAAACAGCGCTTTACGGATTCAGACAGTGCCATCACGTTTTTGATCTCACGCTCAAAAACAGTGCCCTCTGGCAATGGCTCGACGGCAAAGGCTTTGACGGTGTACTCGTCGCCTTTGGCCTCAAGCTCAACCAGTTTGACCGTGGTTGACGTGATATCTAGCCCAATGACGGACTGTGATTTAGTTAGCTGGAACAAACTCATGTGGTCTCCAGACCTCTTTGTGTCATAAAGCCGTCTAGCACTGCTTGTGCCATCTCTTGATACGAGGGGGCAGTGCAGGCAAAATGTGCTCAGCTTTGTAGACTGGTTCAAATCAGTTGATTCATCTTGACGACATGAACGGCGCGATATAAATGCGCGTTCCTTCGACGTAGTAAACTATTAGTCGTCCACCGCACGAGTAAATTTAATGACAAAAGCGAATACCGACGCGCCGAAACGGTCGTTTCTCAAAACTGTGACCGGTTTCATATGGCGCCTGTTTCTCTTGGGCTTTTTCACGGGCGCGGTGCTGGGGCTTTGCGGTCTTGGGTATATTTATTTCTCAATCATGCCGAATTTGCCGGAGGTGGCTGAGTTACGTCAGTTCAAGCTTGAAGTCCCTATGCGGGTCTACAGTGCGGATGGCAAGTTGATGGGGGAATTCGGTCAAAAGCGCCGAATTCAGGCGACTTTTGATGAGTTTCCACCAGTATTGGTCGATGCCTTGGTGGCGACTGAAGACGCGCAGTTTTGGGAGCACTATGGGGTCAATCCAAAGTCGATTGCACGTGCGGTGTATGGCGAGTTGACTGGTCGTAATTTAGGTGGCGGTAGTACCATTACGATGCAGGTTGCGCGTAACTATTATGGCTTTACGCGAAAACGCGACTACACCCGTAAGCTCAAGGAGATCATTCTCTCGTTTAAGATCGAGAAAATGCTCACCAAGCAAGAAATTATCGAGTTGTACCTGAACAAGGTTTTTCTCGGGCAGCGAGCTTATGGGGCCGCGGCAGCAGCGCTAGTGTATTACGGCAAGGACCTTCCTGATTTAACCTTGGCCGAGGCGGCAATGATTGCCGGTTTGCCGCAAGCACCATCAGACAACAACCCGATCACCAATCCAACCAATGCCATTAAGCGACGCAATTTTGTGTTGTCTCGAATGTTGACGGTCGGCTCGATCACACAGCAGCAACACGATGAAGCGGTTGCGTCACCCAATACCGCTCGCATTCACTCGGCCAACATTGAAGTCGATGATGGTTATATTTCGGAAATGGCGCGTCAGTATATGGTGGCGCGCTATGGTGAAGATGTGTTGTCATCGGGCTATAACGTTTACACCACCATCGACTCTCGTTTACAAGAGATGGCTTACAGCGCCATTTATGATGGCATCCAAACCTATGAGCAGCGCCACGGCTATGTCGATTTGGATGATATGGTCGCGCCAGATGTTATGGCGGACCCTGTGGCACTGCAAAAGTACTTGCAGACTTTGCCTTCAGTGGGTGATTTAGAGCCTGCTGTGGTGCATTCCGTCGCGGACAAAGAAGTCGGCCTGTTGCTAGACGGTGGCGATACGGTCAGCTTGCCTTACGATTCGGCAAATTGGGCGTCGCGTGCCAGTGGCGTCGAAGTCGGCGCTCGCCCCAAATCTCTGAAATCTCGGTTTGATGTCGGCGAGGTAATTTATATTCGAAAGCAAGGCGATCAATGGGTGCTCGGGCAGCTGCCCACCGCCCAATCTGCTTTGGTGTCGATGGAGCCTTCG
This sequence comes from Gammaproteobacteria bacterium, assembly GCA_013373515.1. Taxonomy (GTDB): domain Bacteria; phylum Pseudomonadota; class Gammaproteobacteria; order JABXHR01; family JABXHR01; genus JABXHR01. The sequence continues at coordinate 30,678 of JABXHR010000135.1, forward strand.
ACTGGCCGATTGCTCGCGTTGGTCGGTGGTTACGACTTCTCCTCAAGCAAATACAATCGCGCAACATTGGCGCGGCGCCAAGTGGGCTCTAGCTTTAAGCCGTTTCTCTATTCAGCGGCGATCAATGCCGGTGATAACGCCGCGACAATATACAACGATGCGCCAGTTCGTTACTTGAATGCCACGGATACAGGTGATTGGACGCCGAAAAACTACGATGGGCGATTCCGTGGCCCAACGCGTTTGCGCGAGGCGCTGGTTCGCTCATCTAATCTAGTATCGATACGCGTCCTAGAGCGGGTTGGGGTGGGTAATGCCATTGATTTCGGTCGCCGTTTTGGGTTTGGTGACGAGGCGCTGGTACGCAATATGGGGCTGTCGCTGGGGACAGGCGCGGCAAGCCCGGTGCAGATGGCGTCTGCCTACTCTGTGTTCGCCAACGGTGGTTTCGCCGTACAGCCGACATTTGTCACCAAGGTGACAACCAATGAAGGCGATGTGGTTGAAGCCTCGCAAATTAGCATGGCCTGTGCCGCAGAGAACTGTCCTAATGACCCTCTCGTAACGCCTGCACCACGCGTTCTGCCTGAAGAAAATGCTTATATCATGCGCTCGATGATGCGCGACGTCGTCAAGCGCGGTACCGCGGCAAAAGCCAATAAAATGGGCCGCTCAGACTTGGGTGGCAAGACGGGTACCACCAATGATCAAATCGACGCTTGGTTTGCAGGGTTTAATCGAAAGCTGGTGACGATTGTTTGGGTGGGTCGCGACGACAATAAACCGTTGGGCAAGAAAGAAACCGGCGGTGCGGCAGCGCTTCCCATTTGGATCGACTTTATGTCGTCAGCCTTAGAGGGTACGCCGAATGTCGAAGATCCAATGCCTGCGAAGATTGTCTCCGCCAGCGTTGATCCCGCCACTGGTCAGTTGGTCAAGAGCGGTGGTGTAGGTGAAATCTTTATCGATGGATTTTTGCCAGATGAAAAACCACCAGAACTGATCCTTTTGCCAGAATCGACCATTGATACGGGCGGCGGTTCATCTGGCGGATCGGGCGGTGGCAGCAATGCCGGAGCAAGCTCGTTAGAACAGATTTTCTAGCGAATACGCATCTAAAAAGGGGTCAGTTAGACCCCTTTTTTGTATCTGTGAGGGTTATTTGCTCGATAGCCGATGAACGGCGTCGACCAAAATCTTGACCGACTCGGGCGGGACATCTGGCAATATGCCGTGGCCTAGGTTGAATACATGGCCAGGTGCGTCGCCCGCTGAAGCTAGCGTGCGCTCGACCGCATTGACGATGGTTTGTTCATCGCAATAGAGGGTGCAGGGGTCAAGGTTGCCCTGCAGCGCAATTTTGCCGTCCACGAGCTGGCGTGCCGTGCTGAGATCGGTGGTCCAATCCACGCCTGCGGCGTCACAGCCTGCATCGGCGATATCTCCAAGCCAAGCGCCGCCGCCTTTGGTGAAAAACACGACGGGCACTTTGCGGCCGTCGTATTCGCGGATGAGGCCGCTGGCGATTTTGGCCATGTAATGGAGTGAGAATTCTTTGTACGCTGACGGTGGCAAGGTGCCGCCCCAGGTATCAAAAATCTGTACGGCTTGTGCGCCAGATTGGATTTGAGCGTTGAGATAGTCGGTCACAGAGTCAGCAATGGTGTCTAACAACGCGTGCATGAGCTTCGGATTGCCATAGGCCATCGCTTTGATATTGCGATAGTCTTTGCTGCCGCGTCCCTCGACCATATAGCAGGCCAGTGTCCAAGGGCTGCCGCTGAAGCCGATCAGTGGCACTCGTCCATCCAGTGCTTTGCGAATGGTCGTAGTGGCATCCATCACGTACCGCAGGTCCGTGTTCATATCTGGGCGCTTAAGGTCAGCTAGATCTTGTTCACTTCGGACAGTTTTTTCAAAAACTGGGCCTTCGCCAGGTCCAAATGAAAGGCCCAAGCCCATCGCATCGGGAATGGTGAGGATATCCGAGAACAAAATCGCGGCATCGAGCTCAAAGCGCTCGAGTGGCTGTAAGGTCACTTCACAGGCCAGCTCTGGATTTTTACATAGCGACATAAAGTCACCTGCAACAGCACGTGTTGCACGGTACTCAGGTAAGTAGCGTCCAGCTTGGCGCATGATCCAAACGGGCGTTTTCTCAACGGCTTCTCGATTGAGTGCTCTGAGGTAGAGGTCGTTTTTAAGGGTCATGCGATGCTCACTCGAACGTTCAGGCTGGTGGCAATCGCCATAGCTGCTTCACGACCTTCGTAGACCGCTGTAACAACCAAATCAGAGCCGCGAACCATGTCACCACCAGCGAAAATTTTGGGGTTGCTGGTTTGGTAGGGCACTTGGTTTTGACCCACGACAATTCGACCGGTGCTATCGATTTCAACCGCGTGATCACCGAACCAGTCAGCAGGTGAGGGCCGGAAGCCAAATGCAATGATGACCGCATCTGCAGGTAGCACTTCTTCTGTGCCCGCAATAGGCTCTGGCGTGCGTCGGCCGCGATTGTCTGGTTCGCCAAGCTGCGTGGTGACGACTCGAACGCCTGTTGCGCGACCGTTTTCCGTTGTGATTTCGATTGGCTGGCGATTGAATAGGAACTCGACACCTTCTTCTTTGGCATTGACCACTTCGCGCGCTGATCCCGGCATGTTCTTCTCGTCGCGGCGATACGCGCAGGTGACACTGGCAGCGCCTTGACGAATTGCAGTGCGATTACAATCCATCGCGGTGTCGC
>JABXHR010000274.1 GCA_013373515.1 Gammaproteobacteria bacterium
AGCCAATGAGCCACGCTGTTTTATACATTTCAGGTAGAGGCGGTGACCATACCAAAGGGCTTGGCGGTCACATCAGCACGCTTGTATCTGATTACAGGGGTATCTCAGTTGATGTGCCATTCCTGCGACAAAATATAGATGATCAGTTAGAGGTTATCAGAGTAGCGATTTCAGATTGCGCTGGTGGTACTGTCATCGCTAACTCATATGGTGCTTACCTTACGCTTTTATCGCTTATAGATTTTGAGCATGAACTAGAACAGGTAGTGCTGCTGTCCCCTGTTTTAGGTGCTGCTATGGCTAAAGACAGGATGTATTTCTCGCGCCCACCAGCCACTCAGCGTATTTGGACTGCAGTACAGGAGCGCAGGGTAAACCTTCCAGAACGGTCAGCTATTTTCATAGGTGATCAGGATGAGCTTTATGATCCACCGCTTTTAGCAACATATGCTGAGATGATGGGTGAGCATAAAGTGTTTGTGCTGCAAGGACAGCGGCATAGCCTTTCTAAAGCAACCATGCAGGATATTCTGATCGCTAGGCTGGATCTGTGAAGTAAAAGTATCCTATAGCTCTGGCTCTATCCTCTCAGGGATTTGGTAGCTGCCTCCTGCGAAATACGAAGTGTCTGCTCGCTCGCTCATTTCCCTCAAATAGCTATTAATGCTTACCAATGTGCATAGCGTCCCCATCACAACAATGTAGGCGATGACCGCTCCAAAAATTAGGTACGCCTGTTGGAGGTAAAGGTCACCCTGACGTTTTACTAGCTGATATACAAAGCCTGCTAGCCCAAGCGCAGCCAGTACGTGAATGATGTTTAGGATGCCTCCAAAGGCGTTTGCGATAGCTCTATTCATTTCGTATCTCCAGAATGACTTATGACAAATGCTCAAGTTCAAATCCATCGTAGTAGCTTTAATGGAACTACGCTCTAAATTACGTGATAGATAGGAGCGATAAGATGAATACGATAAATGCGCTGATTGCATCACTGACAGCGGTGGCCATTAGCTCATCAGCTTATTCAGCCAACTGTGCAAAAAATCCTAACCACTCTTCCTGCCAGCAACCTCCTAGTCAAAACTATGGAAGCTCTCTGCCATTGGTTGTTAATGGGGATGGGACTGTTTTAGGGAGGGCATTTAATCTCAATTGGGAACAGGTTTACCCTGGCGGAAGTAATCCGTACCCAATGAAAATGTCTGCAGACTTGCGGTTGGTTCATCAAGTTGGGGAGGAAGAGCATGGGTATGCTGTCCGCGTTTATTCTGATGGCATTGAGCAAGGATTCAACGGTTACACTGGCGCTCTTGCTTCGTTTGATCAGAGTTGCACATCAGTGAGTTATCCGCGTTATGTCCTCATTCCTCCTTGGACGCCTGTAATTACTCACAACCTTGCTCCTTTTCTTAGCGAGCAGTACGTGGTGATAAGAGCATCCAGTACCAGTACGAGTATCAGTAATATTGCGGTTGGTGATTTGGCAATTGTAAAACTGGGTGCTGAAGTTGTATCTGTTCCAGAAGATTCTTTGGTTGGGTTGATGAGTGAAGATGGATCTGCCTGCGAAAGAATCGTGAACACTAGTACATACCAAAAATACGAAGTTCTAGACTTTAAGTGGGTCAGTGGACAGTTCATTGCACCAATTACTTTTGAATTAAGGTAAGTCATCAATTTAGTGGGTGCCATAACTTGATACGGGTGGTGAATCTGATGACTGTCTTCAAAAACAAGCAGTCTTACTATGGAAGCGTTGTCTTGGCTTCTGTTTTAAGTGCTTTGCTCCAAGGTTTGGTAAGCAGCACCGCTTACGCTATGTGCTTAGCAAATGATGACACTATCCAGTCCTGCAGGTACGAGAAGGGAGATGATTGGTGCAAGCAAACCAGCGATAAAAACCACTTCGCGTATGAAGACTCTTGTCTGAAGAGACTAGTTTTGCCAGAAGCGGTCAGTACAGACACCACCAGCGACCTCAACAAGTTGGGGCAGTACATGAGCTACAGCGAAGCCAGAAAAATCATTATGGAGTCCGGCTGGCAAGGTACTGGTGTTCGTTGGCAGGAAATTGATCCAAATAGTATGGAAGGCGATATCTACTATCATAACGGATGGAGAGAGTTGGTGTCCTGTTCTGGGATTGGGCTATCTCCATGTCGCTTTGAATTTCGCAATGTTAAGCGAGAGTTACTCGTTGCGATAACAAATGGAGAGTGCCAGAACGAACAGAGGGAGTTTGTGACGGGGAAGGAAGTTTGTGACCTTTCATTAGTACGTTGGTTCGTTGAAGAAGGGGCGCGACCTTGAGTAACAAGAGGATTGAGCCATCTCTAGATGGTTTGAGTGAAGAGCCAAGCAATGACTTCAGTGCAACGATAAGTGAATCGTTAGGGGCGACTTATAGTTCTGACTTAAGAGAAAGAGACTCCAGTGGTTTTCTTGTGAAAGCTGGATTATTAGGAGCGTTCGTTTTACTGGGATTGTGGGTATCGTTGTTTTTCGTCACACCTGAGGTTGAAAAAAGTCTAAAACGAAAGCTGATAGACAGCTTTGCTTCTGTCTTTTCAGAAACAGCAAAGTACTCGCAACAGCCTTCAATAGATAACATTGCTAACGCTAATTCTGAAGTAAAACTTGAGGATTCAGACGCGGCTGAATCGTCAGAATCTAGAACTCAATCAACCCAGATTGATTCTCAGTCTCTTGAACCAATGTCAGTCAAAGGTGAATTGAGGTTTGGCGATTTTCTTTATTATCCAGCGACCCCTAATACGTTATACCTTTTAAAATCGCTGCGAACAGATCAAAGCGGAAACTTTCTAGACGCGCTGGAGAAACGCGATATAGAGTTGGTAGTGTTGGCTAGCAGCGGTGGGTCAGTTGAAAGCAGTCTCACAATTGCAAACATTATCCACGATAGAAAACTAGCAACCTACATCCCAAAAGGGGAGTCGTGTTTGTCAGCCTGCAGCTTTTTATATTTGGCAGGTGAGCAGCGCAGTATTGCTGTAACAGGCCAATTAGGTGTGCATCAATTCTTTTCCAACATAAACAAGCTAGCGCCCACAAAAGATACCTACAACAAGGTGCAGAACACACTTTCTCGTATCCTCGCTGCGTTAGATAAATTCAATACACCACAATTCCTTATCCAGCGAATGTTAGAGACACCCTCAAATGATATGTACTACCTGTTACCAACTGAAATCTCTCAGGTGAGCACAGGTAGAACCTCCAATTTGGTAGTGCATGCTGATAGTTTTCTTGCTGTGCGAGAGAACTCTTTGGATGAAATTGCAAAGAATAGGAGAGCGGAATCTTGCGTTTGGGGTGACTGTTGGAATGGAGTTGGAGAGTTTCGCTTAAAGAATGGTTTAAGGTTCATTGGAACTCACGTTAACGGGGTAATTGACGGCTACTCAATAGGTATTGATAGCGACGGCGATGTCTGCGAAAGCGGAATGGCATCAGGGGTTCTTAATGGAGCGTACTTTTGTCTGTACAAAAGCGGTGCGATGTTTTTTGGCGCAGGGCTGAACGGTAGACGGCATGGCGCTGGATTCTTTGTAAGTCCTGATGGAGTCGTAGAGCGAATGGGCGAGTACCGTAAGGGGCGGCTTGTGGAAGAAAGGGCAGTTGATAAGCAAAGCATTCAGGCGAACATGAATGAGTTACTGCTGTTCGCGCCTACGGATATAAGATCAAAGTACGTACCTGAGAGGCTCAGAGAAGTTAGAGCGACTGACTTTTGATCGTCTAGCGATTGCGTCCGCCAACGAGATTTGAATGGAGATCGTAAGCTGGCAGGTTTGTAGTTTACGTATGTGACAAAAACGTGACTTATTCACCACCACCTAATACCATCCAATACCACTTTGCCTACTACATCTAAATCTCAAATACCCAAATAAACAGTGGTTTGGAGTGGTAATAGGTTGTATTTGGCTAATTGGGATTACGAACTCTAAAAGGGTTCGAATCCCTCCCTGACCGCCATATCCCAGCATTTA
>JABXHR010000251.1 GCA_013373515.1 Gammaproteobacteria bacterium
AGGAATGGCTGCAGCCCTACTGTGATAAAACCTTGGAAAAGCTTCCCTCGCAGGGCATTAAGGACATCGATATTATCTGTCCGGCGTTTAGTGCCGATTGCCTAGAGACGCTTGAAGAGATCGCCGGTGAGAACCACGAAATCTTTATGGAAGCTGGCGGCGAACGTTATCAGTACATTCCCTGTTTGAATGATCGCCCTGACCATGTTGCGGCGTTGGCTGAGTTGGTTAAACGCAATTTGCAAGGCTGGCCAGAGGCTGAGGCAAACCCCACTGTCGTGCAAGACCGCGAGGCAGAGTTGGCAGAATCGCGCCGTTTGGCCCTTGAGCTTGGGGGGCAATAAGCCCCTTACAGGGTAAAGAGCTTAAACGCAATGGCGGCGTGACAAGCGAGCACGCCAAAGCTGAGATTGCGACGCAGAGTTTTGTACCAATCTGGCATATGATCGTTAATGCCGGACCGGCCCTCACCGAGCAGTACGATGGCAAAGCCAAATGCCAACAACACAATCATGGCAATCGGTGCGCTTTGCAGTCGCGCAGAAATGGCACCTAGTGTGACCGCGATACCAGTAAACATGGCTAGGTGTGCGGTGTTGATTTTGTCTCGCAAACCCATCGCCAAGCCCCACAGCGTGCCGCCCATAAAGCACAAAATACCCACCGAGTAGTCTACGAACAGGTAGACCAAATTGACGTTGACGCCGCGAATAATGGAGACGGCTGCTAAGAAAATCATGGGAATCAGTCCCGCATAGCCAAGATAGATTGCGGTTTTTTGAACAGTGGGGTTGGTGTCAGACACAATGTTTACCTAGAATAAATCTCGGTCATTGTATCGAATTTTAGCAAGTGAGCAGATATTGATCTTGCGGTGTGTATTTCGATTTGCAGCCAGTGGTTGGCGTGTTTGCCGTACAATGGCGGGTCTATTCGTCCCTTGTTGCACAGCAATGGCAAGTCTAAGTCGAGTCAAGTTCATGGCAGCTCTCATTAAGTCTCTTTTGATCGCCCTTCTCATTGGTTTGACGTCGTGTCAGTCCGATCAAGCGCCAGAAAAAACGCGCCCCAAAGTGGTCGTGACCTTCACCGTACTGGCCAGCATGGTTGAGACGGTGGCGGGTGATCACGTCGAAGTGGTGTCGATCACCAAACCGGGCGCGGCAATCCATGACTATCAACCCACACCGTCTGATTTGCGCTCGGCACAAGGCGCGGATTTGGTGTTTTACAACGGTCTCGGTTTGGAGGCTTGGTTTGATAAATTTCTCAAGCAGCTCGGTGACGTTCCCTCAGTAACGCTGAGTGACCCCATCGAAGCGATGGATATTTTTGGCAATCAGCCAGTGGAGTACCCAAACCCACATGCTTGGCTAAGTGAGACTGAGAGTGCGCAATATATCGATCAAATTGTCGGTGGACTGATGACACTCAAGCCCGATGCTCAATCTACATTTGAGCGAAATGCGGCCCAAATGAAACTTGAAATTAGTCAGGCTTTTGCCACTGCGAGAGCCGCAGCCGAGGCGCTAGCGCCCTCGCAACGTTGGTTGGCAACCAGCGAAGGCGCTTTTTCCTATTTGGCGCGTGACTTGGGCGTGAACGCCGTGTCGTTGTGGCCGATTAACGCGGATCAGCAAGGCACACCGCGACAGGTAAAGGCGATGATTGATACCGTGCGTGAACACAATATTCCGGTCATTTTTAGCGAAAGCACGGTGTCGGCCGAGCCCGCAGAGCAAATCGCCCGTGAAACAGGCATTCGTTACGGTGGGGTGTTGTATGTCGATTCATTGACAACGGCCGACGGGGAGGCACCGACGTATCTCGATTTGATCAAAACCACCTTGACCGTGATTGCAGCGGGTTGGCAAGCCAATGACTGAGTTGCTCAAGGTTGAAAATCTATCGGTGCGCTATAGCAATGGCCATCAAGCGCTGGAAGACATTAACTTCAGTCTGCCCAAAGCGACCATCTGTGCGTTGGTGGGAGCCAATGGTAGCGGCAAATCGACGCTATTTAAGTCGATCATGGGGTTTGTGCCTGCAAGCCAGGGGCTTGTGTCGATTGCGGGTCTTCCGGTTGAGGAAGCAGTGCGTCAACAACGCATCGCTTACGTGCCGCAAACCGAGCAAGTGGATTGGGATTTTCCGGTCTCGGTCAATGACGTGGTGATGATGGGTCGCTATGGACATATGGGTTGGTTGCGCCGTCCCAAAGCGGCTGATCACGAGGCTGTGGCGGTTGCTTTGGAGAAGGTCGGAATGAGCGCATTTGCCCATCGCCAGATTGGGCAGTTGTCCGGCGGCCAAAAAAAACGAGTATTTGTGGCTCGCGCGTTGGCACAAGCCGCTGAATTGGTGCTTTTGGACGAGCCATTTACTGGGGTTGATGTTACCAGTGAGGCACAGATTGTTGAGTTGCTGCGCACGTTGCGCGATGAAGGCTGCTTGATTGTGATATCGACGCATAACCTTGGTGCAGTGCCAGATTATTGCGATTTATCCATCATTATCCGACAGCATTTGGTGGCCTTTGGCCCGACGTCAGATGTACTGACCGCCCACAATCTGCAATCTGCGTTTGGCGGAAAGCTACGCCATCATGTGTTGCAGCATCTGGGCGGCGAGTCCAGCGAGTCGGTGACGGTGTTCACTGACGATGAGCGACCTTTAGTGCTCTATCCTACGGGCCAGGATCAATCGCCATGAATTGGCTAGAGCCGCTGGCCTATGAATATATGCTGCGCGCGATTGGTGTCAGTGCCCTAGTCGGTGTGCTGTGTGCCATGTTGTCTTGTTTTTTGGTACTCAAAGGCTGGTCTTTGATCGGGGATGCTTTGTCGCATGCCATTGTGCCCGGCGTGGCAGTGGCCTATATCGTCGGGTTGCCCTACACCGTTGGCGCTGCGGTGGCCGCTGCACTGGCCACGTTCGTGCTGACTTTCTTACGTGTTCGTACTGCATTGAAGGACGATGTGGTCATCGGGGTCGTGCTGTCGTTATTTTTTTCATTGGGGCTTTTTATCGCCTCGATTTCGCCCATCTCGGTCGATATCACCTCGATCGTTCTCGGCAATATGCTGGCAGTTTCTGATGCCGATATTGTGCAGATGTGGGTGCTGAGTGTTGTGGCGATGTTTGTCTATGCGGTGTTTTGGCGTACGTGGCTGCTGGTGTTTTTTGACCCACTTCAAGCGGCTGCTTCAGGTATCGCACCCAAGCGGCATCGTGTGACGTTCTTTATCATCCTCGGCGCGACGATCGTGGTGGCAATGAAAGCAGTAGGTGCTTTTATGGTAGTGGCCATGGTGGTCATCCCGGGTGCCAGCGCCCACCTATTGACCCAGCGTTTCTTGCCCATGTTGCTGGTGGCCAGTTTGATCGGTGGGCTATCGGGCGGCTTGGGCGTGTACTTCAGCTATTTTCTCAATGGTGCCACAGGTGGCGTTGTGGTGCTGATGCAGACGGTGTGTTTTTTTCTCGCGTTTGTGTGGACGCGAGTATCGCAAATGCAACTGAGGGCTGTTCGATGACTTGGTTGCTGGAGCCGCTGCAATTTGAGTTTATGCGCTACGCGCTTACGGCCATGGTTTTGGCGGCCATTCCGCTCAGTTTGTTGTCTTGTTTTCTGGTGGTGCGCGGCTGGGCACTGATGGGAGATGCATTATCCCATGCTGTGTTGCCCGGGGTGGTCTTGGCTTATGCACTTGGGTTGCCGTTGTTGCTCGGGGCATTTTTAGCGGGGCTATTTTGTGCAGCTGCAGTTGGGTTTATCGACCAAAAGACCAAGCTGAAGGAAGACACCGCGATGGGTGTTGTGTTTACCGGGTTATTTGCGCTGGGTTTGGTGTTGTTTTCGGTGGTTCACTCCAATTTGCATCTCAATCATATTTTGTTCGGTGATGCGCTTGGGGTGGAGTCCGAGCAGCTATGGCAGATCGGCGCGGTCACTGCAAGCGTGATTGTGTTGATGCTGGTTTTCGGACGTGACTGGCAGCTGCAGTTATTCGATCCGATCCAAGCTAGAACCATGGGCCTGCCTGTGGGACGACTACACTACGGCTTGCTGGTCATTTTGAGCATGAGCATCGTCAGCGCGCTCAGTACGGTCGGTATTATCATCGCCATGTCACTGCTGATCTTGCCCGGCGCAACATTGGTGCTGATGCGCGTCTCGATGCGCAAAATGCTATGGCTGTCACCGATACTGGGCAGTAGCGCCGCGCTGATCGGCGGTTATTTGTCGTTTTATTTAGATAGTGCGCCTGCGCCCACAATGGTGTTGGCGATGGGTGTACAATTTTGCCTAGCGCTACTGGCGCAGCAATATCGCGATTATCGTGTTCCCAAACTCAAGGGTGCACCCTAAACCTCTCGGAGTAATATGCAATTTAAAGATAGCCCGTTGCATGCGGATTTAAAGCGAGCACTGGCAAAGCACAACATTGACACCCCAACCGAGGTACAGCAGCAGTCGCTTCAAAGCGGCCTCGAGGGGAAGGATCTGTATGTTAGCTCTGAGACAGGCAGTGGTAAAACACTGGCGTTTTTGTTGCCGCTATTTCATCGTTTATTAACCCAGCCCGACAATAAACAATCGACCCGTGCTTTGATCTTGGTGCCCACCCGAGAGCTTGCGCAGCAGATTCATAGCGAATGTTTGCGCGTGGGTAGCTATACGCAGCTGGGATTTAAGATCATCACTGGCGGTGAAGACTATAAAAAACAAATTCAGGTGCTGCGCCGCAACCCAGAAATTGTGATTGGGACACCGGGCCGTGTTTTGGCGCACATCGAAGAAGATCAGATCGATCTTAGCCAGACCGAGTGCTTGGTGCTGGACGAAGCCGATCGCATGCTGGATATGGGGTTTGCTGACGAGGTGATGGCCATTGTGCAGAAGGTCAATCCCGAGCGTCAGAGTTATCTTTTCTCGGCGACCTTAGGCCATGCAGGCATTCGCAACGTTGCCGATTTTGTACTGCGCGAGCCGGTAAAACTGACGCTGAACTCTAGGCTACAAGCCAATCCCAATATTACCCATCGTTTTGTGCTGGCCGATGACGAGCATCACAAGCTCGATTTGGTATTTGCGCTCATCACACAAGATGACACCACGCAGTCGATGGTGTTTACACGGACCAAGATTGCGGCCGAGGCGATGACCACTGAGCTTCGCAAGCGCGATATTCGTGTCGGCGTGTTGCACGGGGATATGGATCAAGCGCACCGTAAGCAAATTTTTACTCGCTTTCGGGCGGGGGATTTTAGAGCACTGATTACTACTGATGTGGCGGCTAGAGGCCTTGATGTGGAAGGCGTGTCCAAGGTCATTAATGTGCATATGCCGCGCACTGGCAAGGATTACACGCATCGTGTTGGTCGCACAGGCCGTGCAGGTCAGCAGGGCATTGCCTATTCGCTGATTGATCACACCGATTGGAGCCTAATGATCAGCATTCGCCGCTACTTAAAGCTCGATTGGCAGCCCGAGGTCATCGAAGGGCTTGAAGCCGAGTACAAAGGCCCCAAAAACGTTAAATCGAATGGTAAGCCGGTCGGCAAAAAGAAGAAGAAGCCCAAATACAACGCAAAGCTGGTCAAGGCAGATGCCTTGCCGAAACGGAGAAAAAAATGACCCAATCGCCGCTTATGGATTTTTTGAATGCGCTCAATCCGCTGCGAATTCTGTTTTCGCCGATTTCACGCTTGGGGCGTTTTTTCTTGTTGTTAATGGCATTCCCGCTGACCGCGTTTTTCTTCCTATATGCCATCATGGGGCTGGTGCTCGAAGGCGATAGCTTGGCGCGTTGGCAATGGGAAGCCATGAATGTCGGTCAGAACATCATGCTACTGGTGCTCGGCTACCAGGCCTATGTTGCGTTTTTGGCGATCTGCAAAAAAGTACCGTTTAACGATTATCTCTATCGTTGGATGGCGTTTCATATTGGCCTTGGGGCGGTCAATCTCGGGATTATTGCTGCGCACGTTTAAATTGGCGCAGCGCCTCTAGTCTTGCTCCATCGATCGCGGCGCGGATTTGGCTTGGTTCCTCGCAGCCTGCCACAATGGATTGGACATTGATTGCAAGGTAAGCCTCTGCTGCATTTTGTAGAAACTCCGCCTGTGGATAGCGGGCTTCTTCGTGTCCGAGGCGGCCTCTTGCGTCGATGGTGCCGACGATGCTGAGGTAATTGGCTCGCTCTGGTTTGCGAGTAATATCCAAGCGCTTAAATAACTTCATTAAAGTACTTGCCTTGAGCTCACGAACACGGTGTGTGTGGGTGTGAAACTCAGTGACCAGCAGCGCAAGCTGCTTCCAATTGCTCGGCACTTTTAATCGTTCGCAGAGCGCTTTGGTCGGTTTGACACCCGCCAGTTCGTGGCCGTGGTGGCTGGGTAGTGTTTTGGCCGGTGTCAGGGCTTTGCCAAGGTCGTGGCATAACACACAAAAGCGAATAAGATCGTTGGTTTCAAGCAATGCTGCTTGTTTAAGGCAAAGCTCAAGGTGAATGCCGGTATCGACTTCGGGGTGGTATTTCTCGGTTTGTGGCACGCCGTAGAGTGCATCCACCTCGGGCAAGATTCTGGCCAAAGCACCGCACTGACGGAGCACTTGGATAAAGCACTGCGGGTCTGGCTCGGTCAGGGCGCTTCGTAATTCGGCAAACACTCGCTCGGGGACGAGTGCGTCCACTTCACCGCTGTCGACCATATCAATCATCAGCGCCATGGTGTCCTCGGCCACTTGAAACCCAAGATGTGCAAAACGCGCTGCAAAGCGTGCCACGCGCAAGATGCGCACAGGATCTTCACTAAAGGCCGGTGAGGCATGACGCAGCCGTTTTTTGCGTAGGTCGTCTAGACCGTTGAGGGGATCGATTAGCGTACCGTCTTCCGCTTGAGCAATGGCATTGATGGTGAGATCGCGGCGGGCAAGATCCTGCTCCAGTGTGACCGAGGCTGAGGCATCGACAACAAAGCCGTGGTAGCCCGCTTTGGTTTTGCGTTCGGTGCGTGCAAGTGCGTATTCTTCGCGCGTATCAGGGTGCAAAAACACCGGAAAATCCGCGCCAACTTGCTGATAGCCCTGTTGAATCATCTTCTCAGCCGTGCTGCCAACCACCACCCAATCTCGGTCTTTGACCGGTCGATTTAGGAGATGGTCTCGAACAGCGCCGCCGACCAGATAAGTCTCAGTCATCAGCCGCCCGCAGCGTACTCGAGCGCTGCCCATAATTGACGCGCCTGATCGTCGCGAGAGCCTTGAAAGAGGTATTTGGGGATTTCCTCATCAAGACGACTTGGGCAGGTGGGGCCATCGGCAACGCTATTGACGGACAGTGAGCGGTAGTTGTCGAGGGTCATGGGTGGATTGGGCAGCATGCCGAGCGCAGCCGCCTGCACCGCTCCGATTGGATCGGGCAGTGCGAATATCCAGCGTTTCAGTGATAGGTGCTTGGCGACGGTTTGTACCAGTTCGACCAGCGACAAGCGCTCGGGTCCAACCCATTGATGGGTCTGCGGCTGGTCGGGTTGGTTTTGAGTGAGGTCCAGTGCGATTGCCGTTGCTAGATCACCAATGTAAACCGGCTGAAACAGTGAATTTCCACGTGCCAAAGGCATCACTGGCGCAAATTTTAGGAGTGCCGCAAACTGATTGATCAGATCGTCGCCGGCGCCAAAAATGACCGATGGCTGGTGAAAGCTCAGGGATAGTTTGTCCTGCAAGCGCGATAGGCTCTGCTCCGCGCGGCCTTTGCTTTTGAGGTATTCACTCGGTCCGTTGATGTCTGCGTGTAGGGCTGAGACATGAGTCATGCGGTCGATACCGGCTTGAATGGCTGCATTTGCAAGTTTCAGTGGCAGTTGGTGGTGCACGTCTTCGAAGCTATTCAATTTGGATTGATGCAGTATGCCAGCTAGACTGACCATCGCATCACAGCCCTCTAGTGCGGGGGCAATGCGCTCCGCGCTAGAAAGATCTGCTTGGACGTACTCGAGTGCTCCCACGGCGGGTTGATAGACTCGGCTGCGAACCAATAAGCGAACGCTATGACCGCTATCGATTAGCGCGCGGGCTAGGTGAACGCCGACAAACCCTGTGCCGCCACTGATTGCAACTTTCATGATTAGTCCTGTGACTTGCCTCCAAATAAGGTTTTAACCCCTTGAATCAGGCGTTGCAACCATGATGGCTCGGGTTGTGGTGTAGGGGTCACAGTGGCTTGCTCAGTTTGTTCGGTGTTGCGAGGCTTGCGATTTCGATTTCGACGGTATGGGTTCCGACCGCCGGCACTGCGACGCTCACGGTTTTGTGGCGTGTCTACTGCGACCTGCTCGGTGACTCCCGCTTGCTCCTGCTTGGGCTTGCGTTGGCGCCGACGCTTAGGGGCGTCAGTCGCTGTGGCCTCAGATGTTTGTGCCTCTTGACGTGGTCGGTCAGAGCGATTGCCACCGGGTTTGCGACCACGAGTATCTTTTTCGCGCTGTGGTTTGCGCGGCGGTCTCTCCAGTTCGAGTAGCATGTCAGATTCGATTGGTGTGCTTGGAATTCTGCGCTCAATGTACTCTTCGATGTCCATCTGATAGATCGCATATTCTTCACAGGCAAAACTGATGGCGTCCCCGCTCGCGCCAGCGCGCGCTGTTCGTCCGATTCGATGGACGTAGTCTTCCGCGTTTTGAGGCAAATCATAGTTAAAGACATGGCTCACGCCGTCAATGTGCAAGCCTCGTGCGGCGACGTCTGTCGCAACCAAGACCTTCAAGTCTCCGCGCTGAAATTGCTTGAGTATGGTTTGGCGTTTGCTTTGGCGAACGTCGCCGGAGAGCATGTCGACACTGAATCCGTTGTGCTCTAGGGTTCGCTGCACTTTTTCGGCAACGTGCTTGGTGTTGACAAACACCATGGCCCGCTGGGGGCCGTACTTTTTGATCAGTCCAGCCAAGAGGGGCAGCTTTTCGTCTTGGGCCGGGAGATACAGTGTTTCGGTAATATTTCGCGCGGTAACGCTTTCGACCTCTTGAGAGACATTAACGGGCTCGTTCATGTGCTCATAGGCCAGCTCGAGCACTCGGTGCGACAAAGTGGCTGAGAACAGCAAGCTGAGGCGTTCTGCTGGCGGTGGACAACGGCGGAGCAAATAGCGAATATCTGCGATGAAGCCTAGGTCAAACATGCGGTCGGCTTCATCTAACACCAATACTTCGCAGTGCTTCAATGAAAACACACCTTGTTTGAAGTAATCGATGACTCGGCCAGGTGTGCCGATCAAAATATCCACGCCGGCATCAATTTGAGTGCGTTGTTTTTCGTAGTCGACGCCGCCGTAGGCGAGTCCTAGTTTTAAATATTTGTCACCGCCGAGGACTTTGGCGTCCGAGTGTATTTGAATCGCCAGCTCGCGTGTTGGTGCCAAGATGAGGCATCGAATGTCTTTTTTGTCTTCGCTGGGCTTTGGTTGTTTCAGGAGTTTTGCAAAGGTGCCAACTAAAAATGCAGCCGTTTTACCGGTGCCTGTTTGGGCCTGTCCTGCGACATCTTTGCCTGCAAGTACGTGGGGTAGGGTGAGTGATTGGATTTCGGTGCAGTACTCGAAGCCTGCAGTTTGCAGCCCTTCCAAAACTGGCTCTGGAAGGTCAAATTCGCTGAATTTGGACTCGGATAGGTGTGAGTTTTTCATATAGTTTCGTGTTTCGATACCGTCTTTTTGCTTAGACACATGTCATTTTCGTGCCATAATTTGGCGTTGGTTGCTCGTCGGGAAAACCCGGCACCATTTTTTAGGAGGCACTTGCGTGAGCGCATCAATTGAAGTCAATGACAGCAATTTCGATTCTGAGGTTTTGCAATCTGACGTCCCCGTTCTAGTCGACTTTTGGGCCGAATGGTGCGGACCTTGTAAAATGATTGGCCCTATTGTAGAGGAAGTTGCAGGAGAATACGCAGGTCGTTTGAAAGTTGCCAAGGTTAATGTTGACAACAGTTCTGGATCAGCGGCTAAATATGGTGTTCGCGGCATTCCGACCTTGATTCTTTTCAAGAATGGCAGTGTGGCAGACACCAAAGTGGGTGCTGTTTCTAAGTCTCAATTGCAAAGCTTTGTCGATAGCGCGATGTAATTTTATTGCAAGCTGCGAAGCGTTCGTTTGCTCGCAGCTTGCATTGCGCGCCTTTTGTGCTTATATTTCTAAGGTAAATCGGCGTATAGCCGCAATAACCGCATACATCTCTTAAATTTTAACCCCCCCGATCACAGCTCTTGTGTTCGCACATCAAGTATTGTCAAAACACCTATGAATCTTAGCGATTTGAAGAAGCTCTCTGCAGGCGAATTGCAGGCACTTGCCGAGGAAGTCGGCATCGAAAACGTCTCGCGTCAGAAAAAGCAGGACATCATCTTCTCTCTTCTTAAAAGCCATGCCAAGAAGGGGGAGGATATCTATGGCGACGGTGTCGTCGAGATCCTGCCCGACGGCTTTGGCTTCTTGAGATCGGCAGATAGCTCTTATTTGGCTGGGCCTGATGACATTTATGTGTCGCCAAGCCAAATTCGCCGATTCGGGCTGCGCTCAGGGGATATGATTAACGGTAAGATCCGTCCCCCAAAGGACAACGAGCGTTATTTCGCATTGCTCAAGGTCGATACCATTAATAACGACCGTCCTGAAAACGCAAAAAACAAAGTTCTGTTCGAAAATCTCACGCCGCTACATGCAAATCATCGACTCCAGATTGAACGTGGAAATGGGTCCACCGAAGACCTGACTGCACGTGTGATTGATATCGTCGCGCCGTTTGGGATGGGGCAGCGTGGTTTGATTGTGTCTCCGCCAAAAGCAGGTAAGACAATGATCATTCAAAATATTGCGCAATCAATAGCTGCCAATTATCCCGATGTTCACCTCATTGTGTTGCTGATCGACGAGCGCCCCGAAGAGGTGACTGAGATGAAGCGCATGGTCAAGGGTGAAGTGGTCTCCAGTACCTTTGACGAACCTGCAACCCGACATGTACAGGTTGCAGAGATGGTTATCGAAAAAGCGAAGCGTCTCGTGGAGCACAAGCAAGATGTTGTGGTGTTGCTAGACTCGATTACACGTCTTGCGCGAGCCTACAATACTGTGGTGCCAAGTTCTGGCAAGGTATTGACCGGTGGTGTCGACGCC
>JABXHR010000192.1 GCA_013373515.1 Gammaproteobacteria bacterium
GGGCGATTTTCCAAGACGCGGTGGCGGTGGGGAAATTCCATGGACTGATCACTGCCACCACACCCACCGGCTCGCGGCGCACATCGATTTCGATATTGGGGCGCACACTGTCGGCGTTTTCACCGAGCTGTCGCAGCACTTCGGCGGCGTAATAGGTAAAGAACTGACCTGCACGATAAACTTCGCCCTTGCCTTCAGCCAGCGGCTTGCCCTCTTCGCGGCTCAGCAAGGTGCCCAACTTTTCGGCGCGCGCCATCATCTCGTTGCCGATATTCATGAGCACCGCCTGCTTGCGCTCTAGACCATAGGCTGCCCACTCGCGTTGCGCTTGCTGGGCGCGGTGCAGTGTTTGCTGCAATTGGTCATTGCTGGCCTGCGCGAAGTGCCCGATACAATCGCTGGTGTCTGAGGGATTGAGGTTTTCGATGGTCGATTCACCGGCCATCCAGTGCCCGGCGATGAGATTTTGTTTGATGTCAGTCATAGCGCTTGTTAGTGAAAGATTGACTCCAGTATCAGCAAGCACACAACATCAGTCAAACTAAAGAGATTTAACTTTGTTTAAGTTTTGCTTAAATTAGTAGTACGACTATTGGAGTTCAAATGGCCAATCGACTTGAAATGCTACGCACCTTCGCTGCCGTTGCCCAAGCGGGCAATCTTGCCGATGCCGCCGAGCGCCTGGGTCGCACCCAGGCAGCCATTTCCATGGCCTTGAAAAATCTAGAAACAGATCTTGAGGTCAAGCTGTTTGACGGCGAACGTAAAAGCACGCTTAGCCCCGTAGGCAAGCAAATCTATGCCATGGCGCAGCAACAAATTCGCCACTTTGACGCCAGCATGCGCAATATCGAAGCTGCGGCCCGCTCGCCAACTGGCGTGCTGCGCATCGCTGCCGTGCCCTCGATTGGCACCCAAGTTTTTGCTGCCATTGCAGATTATGTGCAGCGCGATTTTCCGCATATTCATTTAGATTTGCGCGACGAGGACAGCTCGAGGGTTTACGACGATCTTATCGATGGACGCCTCGATATGGGCATTGCCTCAAATATTGCACCGATACAGGGGATACAAATGCTGCCTTTGATCACCGACCCGTTCGGGTTGATTTGCCACTGCGACCATTGGTTAGCCAGCGCCGAGTCATCGCCCACCCTTGCACAGGTTTTTAGTCAACGATTTGTGATCAATGAGTTGATGCGAGATCTCGCACAGATACCCGATCTGCAAGACTCAACCCGGCTGATTGCGCACAATTCATTAACGCTAATCGCACTGATTGAGGAGGGTGGCTACATCAGTATATTGCCGGCGTCCGTGGCCAAAATTCGACCCAACACCTTGGTATTTCGACCGATTGCCGATCTAATTGCAGAACGCAATGTGGCGGTCTATCTGCGAGAAACTCAGCCCCTGAGCGCCGCCATGGCTGGCGTCACAGAGCTTTTGCAAAGCCGCCTATCTACGAATCCCTAAAAATCATAGAGTTCACAACCATCCGGAATCGAAGATGGCGTTAATGGCGCCGATGCGGGCTTGTGGACATAACACTTGAAGTTCATGTTTGCGCCCGTGTTCTGGTTAGGCCGCAAGCTGAACTTCATATCGACACGACCTTCAACCCCGGGCAGGTTTTTCAGCCGGTATTGCAAGAGCAAACGATTAGAGCCGGTCGTCACCACCTGCATGTCCTTTAGTGTGAGCAGCTGAACCGAGTCAACAAAGTCGAAAGAGGACGCCAATTGCGTCTGATCTCGTTGTAAATCGGCGGGTGTGCCCCAGCTGGCATCTTGCCCAAAATACAGCGCTTTCTCTTTCATGTAGCTGTGCGACACCGACAACACATTGGTCAGCCGCGCTTTGGCGATGTAGCTCTGATATTTGGGCATGGCGTAGGTCGCCAATATGCCTATGATGGCAATCACCACCATCAGCTCAATCAGCGTAAAGCCTTGGCGATCCTTATGTATGGCAATCGCTGTCATC
This sequence comes from Gammaproteobacteria bacterium, assembly GCA_013373515.1. Lineage (GTDB taxonomy): Bacteria > Pseudomonadota > Gammaproteobacteria > JABXHR01 > JABXHR01 > JABXHR01. The sequence continues at coordinate 1,987 of JABXHR010000192.1, forward strand.
AATAGCTACTTAATGTACAGCCCTCGGGCATCACCGTCGGCCTAATCGAGACTGTCGACGCCTTTTGAGCGTAACACTTTACCTTCATTGTGGTGCCAGACTCTTGCGGCCAAATCGAAAATTTCATGTCCACCAATCCGTCGACGCCAGGTAAATTCTGCAATCGATACTGAATCACCAACCGCTGCCCATTCTTGCTATAAAACCAAGACGACGCTTGCGCAAAATCAAAATTCTCGGCCAGCTTCGATACTTCGCGATCAAGTAGGCTATCGCCGCCCCATGAAGAATTGCGACTGTAGTCCATCCCCTTTTGCTTGAGGTAGGTTTGAGAAACCGACAGCACATTGGTCAACCTAGCCTTGGTAATGTAATCCTGATAAGCGGGCATCGCAAAACTGGCGATAACACCAATAATGGCGATCACCACCATCAATTCGATTAAGGTGAAGCCCAAGCGGCGCTGTTTCATAGCGTATCTGCGTTTTGTTTCCATAGCAAAGGCATCGTCCAGCAAACAACGCCCTTTAGCAGCAGCCATAACATTCGACGCATAAATATAAAAAATGATCACAACTCGACAGTTTTTGCACCATGCGCTGATTAAAGCTCGGCTAGCACCTGCTTCACCAGCGATTCAATAGACTGCTGGCCATCCAAGTGGATATCGGCCCGGGTCGGCACGTCGTAATCCGAATTAACGCCTGGCACCCAAGCCAGCTTTCCCTGTCGAGCACGCGCAAACTGTCCCTCTGTGTCGCGCTGCTTGCAGATCTCGACTGGGGTATCGAGATAGATCTCGCAAAAACGCGACTCACCCACGGTGTCGCGCGCAGCGCGCCGTTCATGGGCAAAGGGCGAGACAAATGCCGCAATCACCGTCACGCCAGCATCTAGCATGAGCTTTGCGACCTCGGCCACTCGGCGCCGGTGCTCCACGCGATCCGCATCGCTAAATCCCAAATCCCGATTGAGGCCCAAGCGAATATTAGAAAAATCCAGCACATAGGGATTGTGGCCGTGCGACTTAAGCGCATCCGCCAAGGCATTGGCCAAAGACGACTTACCTGACTTAGGCAGACCAGTAATCCACAGCAGCTTGGCTGTCTCAGACGGTCGATTCTCGGCAAGATCGCGGAAGGGAATACGAGAATCACGCGCCAAAGCTGCGCTTAGCATCCCGGCACCCACGGTGGCCAGAGACACCTTATCGACCAGCACAAAGGCACCCAATTTATGCCGTTCGGCGTAGGGCGAAAATGCCACGGGCGTTTCGGTGTCTATCTCCACCCACACAATGTCATTCAAACCCACTTCTGACGCTGGTTCGAATTGAAGTTTTTCAACATCCAGTACGCGTTCAGTGCGGGTGATGGTGGCATCGACCCAACGCGTTCCAAGACGCAATCGATAGCGCCGTCCGACACGCAAGGGCTGTTCATCCATCCATACCAGCTGAGCGCGCAGACGCTGCCCAACTTGAACCTCGTAACCACTTTTAACCACCAAATCGCCACGGGAAATATCCAGCTCGCGGTCGAGTTCAAACGCGACTGAATGCCCTGCAAAGGCCTCTGTCTTCGACGCACCGCCGACAGAAATCGACTCAATAACCGCCGATTTTCGAGACGGCAACACCTCAATCTGATCACCGACGGCCAAAGAGCCGCCATCGAGCTGTCCCGTATAGCCGCGATAGCGATGATCCGGACGGATCACGCCCTGCACCCAGAGGCTCGCATCCTCTACTGCCGCCGCCTTGGGTGACAATTGCTCCAAGTGAGCCAGCAAACTCACCCCCGCAAACCACGGCATATTGGCAAAACCATCCTCGGCAATCCCGTCGCCATCGCGCGCAGCAACCGGTTGCGCGTGAATACGCAGCGACATCGATGCACTCAATGTTTCTAGCTGCCCAACCAATTCGCAAAACCTCGCCTCCGAGAACGCCACCAGATCCATCTTATTGATGGCAATCACCACTTCAGTAATTCCCATCATATCGAGGATAAACAGGTGGCGACGCGTCTGCTCACTGATACCTTGCTGCGCATCGACTAACAACAACCCCACGTCAGCATTCGACGCTGCAGTCACCATATTGCGCGTGTATTGCACATGGCCAGGCGAATCGGCCACCACGAATTTTCGCTTGGCTGAGGCAAAGTAACGGTAGGCCACGTCAATGGTAATGCCCTGCGCCACTTCGTCTTCTAGCCCATCGACCAGCAATGCGTAGTCGATCTTGCCAACGCCCGCCTTGCCGTGGCGTGCGCTATCGCGCTCTAACACGTGCCATTGATCATCGGACAAGGACTGACTGGCCGCGATCAAGCGCCCCAGCAAGGTCGACTTGCCATCGTCCACCGAGCCACAAGTCACAATCCGCAGCCAGTCCTGCTCGACGGTATTCAGTTCTGCGCGCATCAGAAATAGCCCTCCATTTTTTTGCGCTCCATCGAGCTATTGTGTTGCGAGTCGATCAAGCGTCCCGCACGTTCGGACAATCGGCTTTGCTGCGTCTCGCGCAACACCGATTCGATGTCGGCCGCCTCCGATTCAATCGCAGCGGTCAGCGGGTAGCAGCCAAGGGTGCGAAAGCGTACGGTTTTCAGGACCGGTGTTTCACCGTCTTGAAGCCGAAATCGCTCATCATCGACCATGATGAGTTGCCCCTCGCGCGTCACCACTGGCCGCTCTGCCGCAAAATACAGCGGCACCACCTCGATGCGCTCTTGCGCGATGTATTGCCAAATATCGAGCTCAGTCCAGTTCGATAATGGAAAGACGCGAATGCTCTCACCAGCGTTGATCTGGGTGTTGTACAGATCCCAACATTCTGGGCGCTGTGCTTTGGGGTTCCAGCGGTGATCAGCCGTGCGAAAACTGAAAATTCGCTCCTTGGCGCGAGATTTTTCCTCATCGCGGCGAGCCCCGCCGATGGCCGCATCAAAACCACCTTGATTCAGCGCCTGCTTCAGCGCTTCGGTTTTCATAATGTCGGTATAGACCGAACCATGATCGAAGGGGTTGATATTATCGGCGAGTCCCTCTGGGTTGGTGTAGACCCGAAGATCCAGCTGCAATCGCTCAGCGGTTCGATCACGCAGCGCGATCATCTCTTTGAACTTCCAGCCGGTATCGATATGCAGTACCGTAAAGGGAATTCGACCCGGCGCAAAGGCCTTGGCTGCCAAGTGCAGCAGCACCGCCGAGTCCTTACCAATGGAGTACATCATCACCGGATTTTTTGCCTCGGCGGCAATTTCACGCAGGATGTAGATACTCTCTGCCTCAAGACGCTCCAAATGCCCAAGGCGACGGCCTGCAGCGGATTGATGATTGAGTGTCGACGTGGATAAATTCATTGGTCGGATCCTGTTTTCGAAAGGTGTAGACCGCACTCTTGAGCACCGGCAGACTCCCACCACCAGCGCCCCGCGCGCAGCGATTCGCCTTGGGTGATTCGTCGGGTGCAGGGCTCGCAGCCAATCGAAGGAAAGCCTTCGTCGTGCAGTGGGTTATAGGGCACCGCCGACAACACCACCTGCGATTGAACGCGCTCCAAAGACCAATCGGCGATAGGGTTAAATTTCAACCGTCCCTCCACCTGCTCCACGATGGGTAGCTGCGACCGGCTATGGCTTTGTGCCGCGCGCAGTCCCGTGACCCAGACATCTGACCCCGCGAGCGCACGCGCCAGCGGCTCGACCTTACGCAACTGACAGCACTCTAGCCGCTGCGACTTGCTCTGATAAAACCCATTAATACCATTCTGCTGCACCCACTCACGCAAGGGCTCTGCCTCTGGATAGAAGGCCTCAAAAAAGCGCCCGAAATGTGCTTCGGTGTTGGCCCAAGTCTGGTAGGTTTGCGCAAATAGCCGACCTGTATCCAAGGTGATTAGCCGCAAGTTCACATTGGGCAGCGATGACGACAGCAGTAGTTCCGTGAGCGCTTGATCCTCTAAGCCAAAGCTGCTACTGAACGCCCAAACGCCACCGAACTGTTCGGCGAGGGTTTGGATGCGCGCCTCTGCACTCAACGACTGCAGCTGCGCATTGAGCGCTTCAATGTCCATGAACCACTTGCCTTTGCACCGCAAAGCGTTGCTGCCAAACCGAGTTGAGTGTCGCCGTGTCATATTGATACGCCAAATCGCGCGCAGAGATCGCCGCTTGCCAATGGGCCTCACCCTGGGCCGACAAACGCCCATCGTCGAGTACCACCGCGTCAAATCCGCATTCGATTAGCAATTGCCATTGATCGGGTATGAGATAGCCCGTGGCTAAGAGCTCACCGGCATAGCCTAGTTGGCGCAATCGCTTGGCCACCGAAAACCCTCGACCATCGGCAAAGGTAGCAAACTCAATCGCCAGGCTTGGCTCGCCAAGTTGCGACTGCAAATCTTCAAACGGCGCCTGCAACACCCTCGGCAGAGCTTGGGACTCTTCGATGCCTCTTACACTAATCTTGTGCATAAATTGCCTCCACAAATGGGGCTGTGCCCAGCCGTCTGGTTGCTTGTAATAGGGTTTCATTGGGTGCGCGCAGATCGGCAAACACATCGAGCAAACGATGTACGCCATCAATCACTTCTTGATCACTGAGCCCCCGCCCAGCACGCTCACCGATGGCCGCATCGTCAAAGGCGCTGCCACCGAGTGTCAGCTGGTAATACTCCTCACCGCCCTTGTTGAGCCCGAGAATGCCGATGGTTGCCACATGGTGATGCCCACAGGCATTGATGCAGCCAGAGATATTGATGGCCAGCTCGCCAAGATCGTGGGCATCGCTGCGTGCCAACAAGCTCTGACTGAGCGCTTGGGCAATGGGAATCGAGCGAGCGGTGGCCAGCGCACAATAATCCAAGCCCGGACAGGCGATGATGTCGCTGGCAAGCCCGATATTGGCGGTGTGTAACTCAAACTGCTTTAGCGTCGAGTAGAGCGCATATAGATCGGCTTTCGCCACATGCGGCAGCACCACATTCTGTCGATGCGTAATCCGAATATCTGAGGCACTGTAGCGCTCGGCCAAGTCCGCCAGCACTCGCATTTGCACCGCAGTGGCGTCGCCCGGTATCCCGCCAGCGGGCTTGAGCGACACACTGACGATGCTGCGGTTGGGGTCTTTGTGCGGCGTTAGATTGGTGCGGCACCATGTTTGAAACGCCGGATCGTCTGCGCCGTCGAAAGACTGCTGTGACGATGCGGGCGGCAGCTTGGCAACAAACTGCACCGCGATCTCTCGATAAGCCAGCATGGCAGTGGCGTCCAAGGGCGGCTGCAAGGCTTCGGCCTCGGCCACCAGCGCCTTGAATTGATCCTTGCCGAGCGCTTCGAGCAAGATTTTAATCCGCGCTTTGTATTTATTATCGCGACGACCTGCCTCGTTATAGACCCGCAAGATGGCTTCAAGCCTTGGGATCAGCGCCTCCAGCGGCACAAAGGGATAGAGCAGCTTGGCAAGCTTCGGTGTGCGGCCCTGGCCCCCGCCCACCCAGATTTCGACGCCGATCTCATCGTTTTGCAGTCGTGCTTTCAGCCCAATATCGTGCACCGCAACTGCAGCGCGATCAGTCGCCGAGCCGCTGATCGCAAACTTAAATTTGCGTGGTAAAAACGCAAACTCTGGATGTAACGTCGACCATTGACGCAACCACTCGGCGATCGGACGCGGGTCGACAATCTCATCGGCGGCCGCCCCCGCAAAGGGATCAGAGGTAATATTGCGAATACAATTGCCACTGGTCTGAATGGCGTGCATCTGGTGGGCGGCCAAGGTCTGCAAAATCGCAGGCGTATCCACCAGTCGAATCCAATTAAACTGGATGTTCTGCCGCGTGGTGAAATGGCCATAGCCTTGGTCATATTGCTCGGCGATATCGGCCAGCAATCGCATCTGCGCGCTGCTGAGTTGACCATAGGGAATGGCGATGCGCAGCATGTAGGCGTGCA
>JABXHR010000229.1 GCA_013373515.1 Gammaproteobacteria bacterium
ATATAAAAGGAGTTCTCATGAGCCAACCACTCAACATCTCATGCCCGCACTGTCTGGCTACCAACCGTGTTCCGGCCGAGCGTCTGGGGCAGGGGCCAGCCTGTGGTAAATGCCGCAAGGCGCTCTTTACTTCGGCTCCAGTGACACTCAATGAGGAGACCTTCGGAAAGTTTATTCGCAACACTGATGTTCCAGTTATTGTCGATTTTTGGGCGGGCTGGTGTGGCCCCTGCCGGATGATGGCGCCCGCGTTTGCTGAGGCCGCGAAACGCATGGAACCCAATGTGCGCTTTGCGAAGGTAGATACCGAGGCGGCGCAGCAGCTCGCTGCCAAGTATGGTATTCGCAGCCTGCCAACTATGGTGCGCTTCGAGAAGGGGAAAGAGAAGGATCGCGCCTCTGGGGCGATGAACATTACTCAGATTATGCAGTGGGTGGGGTTTTAATCCATTGCTCGATTTGCCTAGCAACTTGTAGAAGTTTAGCGTCTTCTCCCCTCGGGCAAATAATTTGCAGGCCCATCGGCAGTCCTGAGTCCCCCTGAAACATAGGTAGGTTAATTACTGGAGTACCACAGAGCGTCCAGATTCCGTTGAAAATTGCATCACCTGTGGTATCGAGTCCTGGCGCTTCACCTATTGCGGCAGGCATCAACAGAGCGTCAACCTGTTCGAACAAGGGAGAGAGTGCACTATTCAACAAGTCGCGATGGCTGAGCGCCATCAAATACTCCAACGCTTTAAGCTTCTCGCCCTGTGCTATTGCGCTACGAACCTCTATTGGAAGCTCACTTTCATGTTTTGCTATATATCGCTCATAACAAATCGCCATTTCAGCGAAGTTGATGATTTCCCGTGCCCGCGGAGCGGATTGAAACAGTTCGGGTAGATCCAGTCTGATCGCCTGATCTCCGAGCTCTGTCGCTAGTTGCTTCATAGCAATTTTCATAGTTCGGCTGGCGCGATCGTAGTGGGGTGGTTCAATGACTCCAAGCCTTAGCTGGCGTATGCTCGCTTGCTGTTCGACCTTAGTGTTTGAGATGGCGCTTAGGCACCAGCTTAAGTCGTTCGTAGATCGCGCGAAAATCCCTATTGTGTCTAGTGTCCAAGATTGCAGCAGTACACCCTCGCGGGGAATCAGGTCAAAACTCGGTTTAATCGCGTGCACACCACAGAACGATGCCGGACGAATAATAGAACCTCCAGTTTGCGTTCCTAGTGCCAGCGGCAGCATTCCTGCTGCTACCGCAGCTGCTGATCCTGATGAAGACCCCCCTGGTGTACGCTTCAGGTTATTTGGATTACGTGTTTCGCAGGGTGTAAGGAAAGCGAAAGGGGTGGTTCGAGTTTTACCAAAAATAATCGCCCCAGCCGTTCGAAGTTTTCGCACAACCTCAGCATCGTCGGTGGGTACACGACCGGCGTCAATATGGCTGCCGTTTTCGGTAGGTATGGATGCCGTGTTAATTATGTCTTTGAGGCCGACGGGTATACCGTGCAGCGGCCCGATTGGTTCGCCGTTAAGACGCTGCTCATCGAGAAGCTTTGCCTGATACCGAACATTCTCGGTACTGAACCAACTGAAAGCCTGAATGTGCTTGTCTTGGGCTTCTACCTCAGCAATGAAAAAATCTGCTATTTCTTGGGCACTTAGCTCACCAGTTATCTGTTTGGTAATTAAATCGGAAATTGAGGCTGATTTGATCGGGTGCATTGAACTCTACCCCTTAGCTTTTATTTGCTGCGCCAGGGCGCAAGCCGCATTGGTCAAGTTGATTCTGCCATGCAGCAGTATGCCGGTCTCGAGCGCGAATGTAGCGTCCCCAGATTATTGAATCCTTTTGCGTACTTATGAGAGGGTAAACTTTGTTTACAGTTTCAGTCTCAAGTGAGTCGAGTATCTGCATGTGTAGCTGTGACCACTGTCGACCCTCGCGCTCTACCTGCGCAATATATGGCTGTAGCTCTCCCACATAGAATTTCATGAAAACATTCCAAAGAATCTTCGACTTAGCGTTTTGGCGCTTATTGAAACAGATAGGTCGGCCCTCAAGGCGTCGTTCAATTGCCGCGCTGGTCTGCTCTAGCGTTTGGGTTAGCAGCGCCATTGAACTGATCCAGCGAGCGCCAAAGTCAGCACGGTAAAGAGCCTCGAAGCTGCTCTCTAAATCATCGGTGAATTCAGGAGTGGGCCAGCTCTCCTGTTTGCTAAGCTCTGCTACCGTCAACAGCCTCTGAAACGGTTCAAGCAAGGGGGTTAAGTATCCGATCTGATTCGGCTGTAGGGGGGCAGCACCGAAGGAAAAGTGTTGCTCCATCTCATCAGTATTGTAGGTGGCGTTGAAGACCAGTGCGGCAAATCCGGACTGCTTTATTTGAACGAAATCTAGGAGCTCTCCGCGCAGTTCAGCCCTCTCTGGATCAGTTTCGAGCTGCACCACGCACTGTTGCAGTCTGGGTAGTATCTTGAGTTCATATATAAGTCGCTGAGATGGTCCAGCAACCCGTCCCAGACTGGTGTTGCGCTCACTCACTAACTGCATTAGGTCGCAGGCGCGTAAATCCAGTAGATCCAAAAGACCTTGGCGAATTTCGGGCACCTCGGCTAGGCGCTCGCGCCTGGGGGGGAGTTGTGTATATAAGGCCGAATTTGGCCTCAACGCTAGATCAAAATCAATCTCGATGGCATTGGCTGTGCGGCTCGCGTAACGCTCGACCAAGGAGGTCGCTTCATCGCTGGTGCAGGCGCTAAGTAGCAGGCAAACTAAAGTGAGGCTAAGCGAGTGTAATCGCATGGCTAGTGACTCGAATCAGACGATGTATCAGCAGTACGGCCGCAAAACTGAGCCCGATCAGAATTCCTAGCCAGTATCCTGCAGCGCCGTATGCAAGATGCTCCGCTAAGTAGTAGCCGCACGGCAATCCCAATATCCAATAGGCGATAAAGCA
>JABXHR010000001.1 GCA_013373515.1 Gammaproteobacteria bacterium
GACAAAATTCTGCCGTTTTGGACTCAAAATCTCTCTGCAACTGGCAAATATCCAGGCAAAAAGACGCCGTAGCCAGTAGTTGCGTAGAAATCTCAGGTTTTGCCCAATACCGCACAGCAATGCGTTGATCGCATCACCTCGAGGTCCCTTGAGATAACACCGGCCCAGCCAATCGTCTTGTTTCATATGCCCGATGATCGCTTCGATGGCATTGCGCCTGCGTAATCGCTGCTTTTGCTCTGCATCCAGCTTTCGTCCTCTGTGGATCACATCGGCTGTTGTGAGGTGATGCTTGCTTCGGTAGCCCAGATCAACAGCAACGGTTTTGACGGCTGTGCCACTGATCGTTTCGACCTGCTGCAGTTGATCATCCAGCGTATGGCCGTCGTAAGGGTTTTGACCGTAACTGCGAATGCCGACCACAAACCCTTCGGTCTGCGTGGTGGCCACACTCACTTTGGTGCCAAATTCGTAGCGTTTATGCGCTTTGCCCTTGCTGATGCAATCCACTTTGGGCTCGTGAAGCGAGTAGAGTTTCTCTCGTCGATTGGGGAGTCTAAGGCGGTCGGCTTGATCGATTAAGCAATATCCATTGGTTTTAGCCAGTGGGTTCAAGGTGTGCCACTGCCGCTGTAGTTCGCGCACTAAGCGCATAATCATGGTGCGCTGCTCTTTGAGCAGTTTACGCATCCGCTTAAATTGACGCGCATGGGCATAGCGTGCAATCTGCTGTGCCATCCGAGGCCCGCGTTCGTTATAGCTTCGACGGATGGATAAGCGATGACCACGCATAAATCCAACGATCTTCAGACGCAAAGCCTCCCATAGCTTGCTGTCGGTAGGATGCGTGATGTTCTTCTCCATCACCGTGCTGTCGACGCAGACATGCGCCAAACTCTCGGGCTGCACTGCGCCAATGCGCAGCGCACTGCCCAGCACGTCACTGATCAACCACTCAAAACCCTCCTCGCCGATGCGCTTTCGCCAGCGTCCTAGCGTGGCCGGATCTACGGGAATACGGTGCTGAAAATGCGTTTCTCCACAGAAATATTGGTAATACGGGTTGCTGACCCAAGCTGCCACCAAGGCCTCATCAGACAGTTTATCCATATGCTTGAGCATAAGCATACCTGCAACACGCCTTGCGCTATTGGCCTTCGGGCCACCGGCGGTGCTGAACTGCGATTGCCAATATTGGTCAAACTGATCCCACTGCAACGAGTCGGCCATCTTCACCAACGGATGCTTCATATCGATGAAATCAGACAGAAGAGGCTGCGTGGTTTGAAAAAACTCACGCTGCGTTTGTTTTGCTTCTCGAGGGCTGAGTTTTGGCTTCATGGCGCTAGTGTGTCGACCAGAAAATAAGCCATATTTTATCAAAAACTGGTCGGTGATTTAGAGGAAAAGTAGCCTAGGGCGTTGTTTTGTATGACTTATTGGGTTGCGAGGGGTCGACTAAATACCTAATTACAGCATAATCTGCTATCGATATGGAGCAGCATTCTAGATTAGATAGCCACTGATATCGAAATCATTAGATGTCTTAACCAATCGATTCTCGTAGGATCAGCGTTTATTCCCCACACTATTGCCACGCTGGCGCTCTCGCTGTACCGTATCGCACCGTACCGCAACCGCAACTCTTGGCGAAGATTGAATCAATTCGATGAAACTTAAATACACGGCGCTTGGTTTTCTGGCCATTTTGTCTTGGGCGACGCTGGCGCTGCTGACTGAGTACAGTGCGGGCATTCCACCATTTCAAAAACTGGCCACTTGTTTTGCAATCGCGTTTTGCTGCGGGGTTTTGCTGCACCTACGTCGCCCAAGGCAACTGTTGAAAAGTCTCCGACAACCTGTGGGTGCTTGGTTTCTAAGTGTCAGTGGATTGTTTGGCTATCATTTGGCTTATTTTGTGGCGCTAGATCACGCGCCTGCTGTGCATGCGAGTTTGATTGCTTATCTTTGGCCATTGTTGATTGTGGTCCTCTCAGCACTATTGCCCGGAGAACGACTTGGACGGCATCACCTTGGCGGCGCAGCATTGGGCTTCGGGGCCGCGGCATTGATGATTACTAAGGGAGAGTCGTTAATCATCGAGGCGCAGTATCAATTTGGGTATTGGGTTTCACTGGCCTGTGCTTTTCTATGGTCGGGCTATTCGGTGCTCAATCGGCGTTTCACCGCCGTGCCAACCGCGACGGTCACTGGGTTTTGCGCAGTCGTTGCCCTTATGAGCGCCATGGTACATTTGGCTGTTGAAACATTCGTGATGCCCAACCAGACACAATGGCTCGGTATGGCAGCGTTGGGTCTTGGGCCGGTAGGATTGGCATTTTTTGCCTGGGATGCCGGCACCAAACACGGCGACATCCAATTACTTGGCGTGTTGGCCTACAGTGCGCCACTGCTGTCCACAGTGCTGTTGCTCGCCTCCGGTCACGCAGATTGGCACTGGAGTGTGCCCGCGGCCGCGATATTAATGGTGATAGGCTCGCTGTGGGCGTCGAAAAATTTACGACAAACCGCTACGACAACTCACTAAGTTCGCCAAGTGCATCTGCGAGCATTTTCACCGCTAGATCAACGAGGTGCTTGGCACGGCTACGCACCACCACCCGTGTAAAATAGCCTTCATCATCCATGCCCGGATAGGACCCTACAGAGACAGCGTCGTCAAGGTCGTGCATTTGCGTCATCAGTGCCGCGAGATCGCTCTCAGGAGTCCGAACCATAAATTCACGGTGAATAACCCGATCAGAGGTAGGCAGTTGCTCCAACAGACCCTCGACCATTGCCAATAAAATTTTGGGCACACCGGGGAGCACATAAACATTGCCGACATGCGCGCCGGGCGCTACGCTGACGGGATTGTCGATCAATGCCGCGCCCTTGGGAAGCCGCGCCATACGTCGGCGTGCTTCGCCGTACTCTCGATCTTCGCCAGCGTAATATTCCCGCAGTCGCCGATCTGCTTCGGGATCAATCTCCGCCACCGTCTCGAATGCCATCGCCACCGCATCCATGGTTCGATCGTCATGCGTGGGCCCGATACCGCCGCTGGTAAACACAAGATCATACTCTGCGCGCAGTTGATTGACGTGCCGCGCAATTAGCGCGGGCACATCGGCGATGACCCTTGCCTCAGCGATATCGATACCGTTCTTCGCCACCTGTTGAGCGATGCTCTGCAGATTAATGTCGCGCGTGCGGCCGCTGAGCAGTTCATCGCCGATCAACAACACTGCTGCTTTGATGTCTGTCGCCATAAGATTGTGCACTGCCAAAACAAGTACTGTAATCGGCCAAGGCTTGAACAGACAAGTCATTTTCTTACGCAGGCAGGTTGGGTAAGATGAAACGTTCAATCCAAATCAGGAAACCTCTGTGCGCGCTCTAATCGTGATTGATGTACAAAATGACTTCTGTCCCGGCGGCCAGCTGGCGGTAAACGGCGGAGATGAAATCATCGATGGTATCAATGCTCTTATGCCAGAGTTTGACGCCGTGGTGCTCACCCAAGACTGGCACCCAAAAGGCCACAATAGCTTTGCAACTAGCCATGGCGCTACGCCATTTAGCAGCATCGAACTACCCTACGGTCCTCAAACGCTCTGGCCAGACCATTGTATCCAAGGCACTACAGGCGCAGCCTTCCACTCGCCACTCAATACTGATGCAGCAGATGTCATCATCCGCAAGGGCACCAATCCCGCCATCGACTCCTACAGTGCGTTTTTTGAAAATGACCAAGAGACCCCCACTGGGCTGGAAGGCTGGCTGGAGGTTCGCGGGATTGGTGAGTTGACCTTTGTTGGCTTGGCCACTGATTATTGCGTGGCTTGGTCGGCACTCGATGCCAAGCGGCTAGGCTTTGACGTCAGCGTGCAAACCGAGCTATGTCGGGCGATTGATTTGGATGGCTCGCTCGCTAGCGCGATCGACACTATGCGACAAGCGGAGATAAAAGTCGTTTAATGCTCCATCATGGCCTTGGCGTTGTCATTGATCTCTTGATGCACCTCAAGCACATCCTCCGGCCAAGTTGACTTGATATAGGCCAGCACTGCCCAAATTTCCTCGTCACTAAGAATGCCCTCATAAGCGGGCATTCTTGAGCGGTAGTCGGGGTCATCGGGCAACACTCCGCGCTTGACGATCTCAAACAGCAGTTCATCGTGATGGTGCCACGTGTGGCCGGTTTTGTCTTGCGGCGGTGCGGGCAAATAGCCCATTTGATCGCGTTGACGCCAATTCGGCTGCCCTTCGAGGGTAACGCCATGGCAAGAGGCACAAGCGCGAGTATAGACTTGCTTGCCAATCGCAACGACATCCGAATTGGTGTAATCGATCGACGGGGGCGGCGCTTGCGTACAAGATGCCGTCAAAACGATCAACCCAACCATCAACCCGCGCATATCAACCCGCCGTCACCGGAGAGATCAGCGTCACCGTGTCCCCATCTTTTAACAGGCACTTAGCACGATCGGTTTCGTGGACAATTTCGCCGTTGACTTGGCTAAGGTAGCCTGCAAATGCGGGGTCTATCGCCAACTGCTCACACAACCCGGCCAATGATCCCTCAAAAGCCATGCGACCGATCTTGCCTTGATCGTCAAGATCGTCGCCGAGCAAGCCTGTGCCCTTGAGCGTGATCATGCCAGCTCGGTCAGGCCCAATCGTGCCAATGTGTCGGCTTTAATGGTGCTGTCTGGGTTCCAACCGCGAAGCTCGTAATACTCGTCTAGCAATTTATCGAGCTCGCAGACAGAGCCTTTGGCGCTGCCCGTGGGCACGGCATCATTGAGCATACGTGGCGGCAAGCTGTCATCTGCACGGGTGAGACCAGCTTTGAGATTAAAGAGTTTCTCGAGGTTCCAAATGCGCTCGCCGGTGAGCTGCAATTTGTCTGCATCCCATCCACCACAAGCGGCATCCATTAAGGCCGCGAAATCTTCAAAGCTCTGATAGCCATTGATAAACAAACACAAGCCCGTGGCATCGACCGCCGAGATAATATCCTGCGTGCGTTTGCATGGTTCAGCTTTGCCATTTGAGGTGTGATCTTTCATGTCCTGCGAGAACACATCGTGTTTCAAATGGCAGGCACCACGATTTGAAGTAGCGTAGCCCAAGCCCATGCCCTGCATGGCGCGCGCATCGTAGCCTGCAAACTCTTGGCCTTTAGAGCCCATAAATAGCTCTGGGTGACCGTATTTCTCAGTAAGACGTTTCGCGCCCATGCCCAACTCGACGCCGAAACCCTCTGCCTTACCGGTTTTCTCAGCCATCACGCACAGCGCCTCAGCAGATCCAAACTTCAGCTCAATGCCATCGGTCAGCTCAGCTGGCAACACCCCTAGCTCGTGCAACTCCATCGCAGCTGCCAAGGTCACACCAAAAGAAATCGGATCGAGGCCGTATTCGTTGGTGACAAAGGCCGCAAATGTGAGTGCATCGATATCGTCTACGCCGACCACCGGTCCAAATGCATAGGCGGTTTCATATTCCAGCCCACCCGAGGCAGTGTGATATTGCGGACGATCTTTAACTGAGAAGTGCTCTGGATCGATTTTTGCGATTCGGCCACAGGCAATGGTGCAGCCAAAGCAAGCTTTGTTGGTTTGCAGATTGACGTGACCGGTATCTGTGGCAGTCCGCGCCGCCACATGATCGATTTTATCGGCCCCTTCAAACTGCACTTCGCGGAAGTTGCGAGTGGGCAACCCACCGAAGGCCTGCATGCTGGAAAGCATGGCATGCGTTCCGTTGCGAGTCATGCCTTGACGGCCCTTATCCGCAGCGACTTTGGCTTTGATTTCTGTGTTGAGCTGCATAAAGCGCTTAGGGTCGGCGACGTTGCCAACACCTTGCGAGCCACGTACCGCGACAGCTTTTAGCTGCTTTGAGCCCATCACTGCACCCACGCCGCAACGGCCGGCTGCACGGTGCAAATCATTGACTATACAAGCGATACGCGCACCGTTCTCGCCAGATTGACCGATGGCTGCGATCTTGATGTTGGGATCGGCGACTTCTTTGCGGATGGCTTCGTCCGCCTCCCAGACGCTTTGTCCCCACATATCTGCTGGACGAATTTCAACGTTGTCATCGTCGATAAATAAATACACCGGCTGCTTTGCACGGCCTTTAACGATCAGCAAGTCATAGCCTGCAAACTTGAGCTCGGCGCCAAACTTGCCGCCAGAGTTGGCACTGCCAATGCTATTGGTCAAGGGGCTCTTACAAATCGCTGTCCAGCGGCCCGAGGTGCTGCAACTGGTGCCAGTCAGCGGCCCGGTGGCGAAAATCAATACGTTCTCCGGGCTCATGGGGTCGACGCTGGGATCAATCAAATCCATTAAATAACGGGTACCCAAACCTCTCGTGCCGACGTATTTCTCCGCCCATCGTTGATTGAGCGGCTCCGACCAACAGCGATTCGCTGTCAGATCGACAAATAACACTTTATTTTGCCAAGACATGGAAACTCCTATTGGTAAGTGATGGCGCCAGTGGGGCAGGCTTCGACACAGGCAGGATTGCCATCACACAGATCGCACTTGGCGACTTTGCCGGTTTCTGGGCGGTAGTTGATGGTGCCGTAGGGACAGGCGATGGTGCAGACCTTGCAGCCCACGCACTTGTCGTCGTTAACAACCTTCGCACCGGTGGCATCATTGATCGTGATGGCATTGGTTGGGCAGGCATGCAGGCACCACGCTTCTTCACACTGTGTGCAGGCATAAGGCACATTCAAAGCGCCGTGCTCAAACTCGAAAACTTTGATTCTAGAACGAGCTGGATTGAACACGCCCTCATGCTCGAAGGTACAAGCCATTTCACATTGCAAGCAGCTGGTACACTTGTCCGGCTGCATCACGAGTGCTTTCATTCACGCCTCCCGGTGGCACATCTATTTCGATCCCACATTCTAGCCCAATCGAACGCCGATTCTGTTGAGTTGACGACATTAACTGCCTTTTCTCACAAAGCCGTGTGGTAAATTTGCCCCCGAGACTGAGGAGTTAAGCCATGCAACACCCGTTAATACAGGGCTATCTTAGATTTAGACAGAACCGATATTTAGAACAGCAAAAGCTCTATGAAACGTTGGCAGAGGGCCAATCTCCCAAGACCATGATCATCGCTTGCGCGGACAGCCGTGTAGATCCTGCCACAATTTTTGATGCCCGACCGGGCGAGCTATTTGTTATTCGCAATGTCGCCAATATTGTGCCCCCAGCGAATCAAGAAGGCGCATTTCATGGCACGGCAGCAGGCATTGAATTTGCGGCCACCGCGCTCGGTGTCGAAGAAATCATCGTCTTCGGTCACGCCAGTTGCGGCGGCATCAAAGCCTGTCTTCATGATCATCGCCAACACCACCAAACCCTGTCCGACAGCAAATATTTGGGCCCCTGGGTACAGCTAGCGGATGAGTCCATCCGTCACGTGCTCGCTGACCACCATGACGACGAAGAATCTCTGCAAACGGCAGCCGAGCACCGCTCGATTATCGATTCGATCGAACGCCTAAAAGAATACCCATTCGTGGCAGAGCGGATTGCCGATCGCAGCTTGAAGCTCGGTGGCGCATGGTTCTCGGTGCGCAGCGGCGAGCTACACTGGCTCGACACCGACAGCGGCCAATTCAGTACGATTAACGAGTCTTAGCGCCGGGGCGGCGCAACACCAAAATCATCAGCGCCGCCACAATCGACACGCTGCCCAAATAAAACAATGGCTCAGGCTGTTCGCCCCAGAGCCAAAACGCCAATAGACCAGCGATCACAAACTGAAAGGTATTAATCACCGACACAGTCTGCCCGGGCATGAGCTGCATCATGCGATTCAAAATGCTGTGCCCAAACACCGTGGGCACAAGCCCGAGCGCCAAAGTCATCAACACGTCCGTTTGATCGATAAAGCTCAACCAATCGGAGCGCCAGAGCCCAAAAGGCAAACACATCAGGCCAGTCAGCGCATAGAGCGGCACCACATAAAGCCATAGCGATGGCAAATGGCTAAATCGCTTAGCCAGCGCCAGATAAAACGCAAAAAACACCATGGACACCAAGCAAAACGCATTACCAATCAAGTGCTCTGGATTGAGTTCTATGGCGGGCACACTGACAATCAATACGCCCAAAATCGCAAGCGCGGTCGCCAGCATTTCGCGGCGTGTGGGCAGCTCACGAAATAGCAGCCAAAGCACCCCTACCATCGCCACCGGCACCAAGTTGACCAACAAAGTCGCATTGGCCGCAGCCGTGGCGCGCGCGCCCATGTTCCAGGTCACGAAATGCAGCGCAAATATTGCCGCCGGCAGTAGACAGTTTTTTAGATGGGTGGTGCGCAGGTAGTGTCGCATCGTGACATCAGCGCGCCGGTAGTGATAAATAAACAGCGGGCTGAGCGCTATGACAGCAATGGCGGTGCGATAAAACACCAGCAAAATAGGATCTTGCTGAGAACCTCGGATAAAAATCACCGACGAAGCGCCGCAGGTAATGCCGACAAGTAGCACCAAAAGGCGCAGGGGCGTTACTTGCGCCATTGATAGTCTACCCAGTAGGGGGCGTGATCCGAATAAACTTCCTCACGCGCAATGCCCATATTGGCAATCTTATCGCGCAAGCCCTCGGTGACGATTTGGTAGTCAATGCGCCAACCGACGTTGTTCTCCCGCGCGTTGCCGCGATTGCTCCACCACGTGTATTCGTGCTCGGGATGCTCGCGCGTGCGGAAGCTATCGACCCAGCCTAGCTGGTCAAATAAATAGCTCAACCAGCCACGCTCGACCGGCATAAACCCAGAGCTTTTTTGATTGCCACGCCAATTGCGGATGTCCGCATTTTTATGGGCAATATTCACATCACCGCACAAAATCACCTGTTGTTTTTGACCGCGTCCACGCAGTTTTTGTAGCCACGGTGTGACTGCATCGAGGAGCTCATATTTGTAGATTTGGCGCACTTGCCCTGAAGAACCACTGGGAAAGTAAAACGACACCACCCAAAGATCACCAAAGCGCATGGCCGCCACTCGCCCCTCGACATCGATCCAGTCAATGCCCACTTGGTTGAGGGTTTCATCGGGTGCCCAGCGACTGAGAATGCTGCTGCCAGAATAGCCAGCCTTATGGGCCAAAGTGTGGGTTTGATGCTCATAACCAAGCTCAGCCGCGGTTTCTTGCAAGAACTCAAGCGGCGCGCGGGTTTCTTGCAGGCAAACCACCTCTGCATTCAGTGACGCAAATAACGACGAAGCGCCCTTTTTCATCGCACTACGCATGCCATTCACGTTGTAGGTGACGACTCGCAAACCCCTCTCCCTTTGCTCGAATTCATCACGACATTGTAAAACCTCTATAACGCAGTGTGTTCGCAATTACACCGCATCTGCAGCCGGCTGATACAATACGAGTTTTGCTCATCCGCCATGTCACAATCTGCAGCACTGTTCAAACTCGCCCTTGACCGCCAAGCATTATTGTTTGGTGATTTCACGCTCAAGTCTGGGCGTCAAAGCCCCTACTTTTTTAACACCGGCAAACTCTGCGACGGCGAATCGCTCGCGCTACTTGGCGAGCTTTACGCAGACCGCATCATGGCGTCTAAAGTCGAGTTTGATGTGTTATTCGGCCCGGCCTACAAGGGCATTCCGTTGGTGGCTGCCACTGCGATCGCACTGCAGACCAAATACCAAATCAACGCGCCATGGTGCTTCAATCGCAAAGAAGCCAAAGATCACGGCGAGGGCGGCACCTTGGTCGGCGCAGCGCTCACAGGCAAAGTCATTGTGATCGACGACATCATCACCGCAGGCACTGCCATTCGCGAATCAATCGACATCATCCATGCCAATGGCGCGAGCTTGGCAGCCGTGCTGGTCAGCATGGATCGTCAAGAGCGAGGAAAGTCCGAGCGTTCGGCGATTCAGGAGGTCGAGGCCGATTACCAAGTCCCCGTGATGGCAGCAGCACAACTCTCCACCTTGATTGAGTTTGTCCAACAGGATCCCGCCCTCGCTCAACATCTACCGGCGATGCAAGCCTACCGTGACCAATACGGTGTTTAAATAGCCCAATGACTGGCTCACTGCATATCCGGCGTTATCACTCGAAGGATTGCGCCGAGATTATGCAGTTGATCCAAGCGGCGGTCGCAAAGCTCGCACGGGCGCACTACAGCCAACATCAAATTGCAGCCTGGAATCGCTGGCCAGAGAGCGAGGCACAACTAAGGTTATCACTCGCGGCAGGAGAGGTTTGGGTCGCGATCAAAGCGGACCGAGTCGCCGGTGTCTGCCAACGCGCACCGCAGGATTATATTCAGCTGCTTTACGTCCATCCTGAGTTTGCGCGCCAAGGCATTGGAAGCACTCTATTGCAGCAGGCCATTAAAAGCGGTGAGCAAAGCGGAGTCGTCCGTTTTGCCACCCATGCCAGTAGGACGTCGCGTCGTCTCTTTGAGCAGCATGGATTTGAGGTGTTGCATAGCGAGCTGGTCAACCGGTATGACGGTTACCTCGAACGCTTTGCCATGCTAAAAGCACTACCGTTGGCGATCTCGTAATACCCCCGCCACTTCCCCAATCAAGTCCTCATTTCACAAACTTGAGATTAATTTTTGAGACACCAATCGCAAAACTGCCGCAGCAGCCGTGCGAGTTGTGAGCTGATTCGCTAATTTCGAAGCCGCAACAATTAACAGAATGGACACTAAACATGACTTTTAGCATCAGCAAGGGCTTTGCACCGTCGATCAGCGCATCGAGCCATCAGAGCAATCAACAAAACACCTCTACCAAATGGGGGCTATCGTTGAGCTGGCACCCGATTTCAACGGTATTTGCGAGTGTTCTCAAACCTCTAAAACCTGTGATTCACCACCCTGTGCATCAACCAGCGCCGCCAACACATCCAACGCCACCGCCTTACACACCGCCAGCTGTGGAAAAACCGCTGCATGTGACCATTCGCGAAGACCACAAAAAAGTCACGGGAACAAACTTGAACGACGTGGTCAAAGTCACCGGTAATCACAATCACATTGAATTGCTCGCTGGCAACGACAAAGTGACGCTGGGCAAGCATGCTGATGGCAATAAAATCTACGCCCACGATGGCCAAGACCGACTGATTTTGAAGGGTGATTGCGAAGATTACGACGTCAAAAAAGCGGGACGCTGGGCCTTTGAAGTCACCAACGTTAAACACGGCACCACCAACTTGGTATCTGGCTTTAACCAGTTCGAATTTACAGGATCACGCGAAGTACTAAACCGCGGCAAATTTAGCCGTCTTAAGTGCAATGACGGCGGTGCGAACCCTCCTCCACAGGGTGGTGGCAATCCTCCCCCGCAAGGCGGTGGCCATCCCCCTCCGCAGGGCGGTGGCAACCCTCCTCCGCAAGGTGGCGGTAACCCTCCCCCACAGGGTGGTGGCAATCCTCCTCCACAGGGTGGCGGTAACCCACCTCCGCAGGGCGGTGGCAACCCACCTCCACAAGATGGTGGCAACCAACCTCCTAGTGACGATGGCAATCGCCCTCCACGCTGGAGAGGTGGCTTCTAATTTCCCTCAGTCTGGGGGCTGTTAGCAGCACCACAAAAAACGCGTAGAACCTAGTGTTCTGCGCGTTTTAATTTTGATCGATCTAATGCTAGTTTGACGGTGCTTCGCCGTGTTCCGCGCGATAGTGCTCATCGTACCAATTGGGCTTATCAATTTTGGCTTCAAACAGCCATTCAGCGACCAAACGTACGTCTTCTTCGGGGTACGGTAGCGCAGGCATTAGGCCAAACTTTTTGATAGCCCCTTTCATTCGCGCTTTTTCCGCCGACGGGGCTTTTACCCAATCGATAATGTGCTGAACAAACTCGTCTTTGTCGGTGATGTCATTCAAGTGATTACGCATGCCGTAGACCGGTGGTGCAATAGTGGCTTGGCCCTGCATGACGTGACAAGACGCGCACAGCTGCTGGAATTTCGCCATACCCGCTGGAACTTCGGCAAATGATGACAGTGGAGATAACAACACGACAGCGGCTAGCGCTGATTGGACAAACTTCATAAGACTTCCTTTTTAAATCTGCCACGACTGTAGCCAAATTTTCAAGAAACTTATGAAATTCAGTCACTAATTAAGCGTGAATAGGTCATAGAACAAAGGCTCAGTCAGTCTTCGATGAGCCGCTTACCCAGACTTTCAACCGAATCAATAGTGTATCCAAGCGCTTTATAAAAACCCTTAGCTGCTGCGTTGTCAGCTCGAACTTGTAGATTTAGCTTGGGGCAGCCCATGGCGAACAGTGTCTGCTCAGCGTGAGCCATTAGCTGCCGGCCCAAGCCCATTCGTTGCTGGCCGGTAGAAACAGCCAGATAATTGATCCAGCCACGGTGCCCGTCATAGCCAAGCATATAGCTGGCGACAATCTCCCCATTGATCTCACCGACAAACAAACCATCTGGATCGCGCGCGAGTTTGCGATCAATATCCAGATCTGGGTTATTCCAGGGTCGCGTCAAGCCTGTTTCTTGCCAAAGTGCGATCAGCGCAGATCTGTCCGACTCTCGGAAGACGCGAATATCCATTTAGGCTTTAATCTGGGTGCCAACACCGCTGTTGGTAAACAACTCCAACAGCACGGCATTATCGACCCGGCCATCAATAATCGTGGTCGTAGTTACCCCGCCCTCTACAGCCTCAAGCGCACATTCGACTTTGGGCAACATACCGCCGTAAATGGTGCCGTCGTCTATAAGACCTCGAATGTCGGCACGCGTCAGGCCGGTCAACAGCTCGCCAGCACCATTTAAGATACCCGCGGTATTGGTTAGCAATAACAGCTTTTCAGCGCCGAGCTGCACCGCCATTTTCGACGCCACCAAATCGGCATTGATATTGTAACTTTGACCGCTATTGTCATGACCAATCGGGGCAACCACTGGGATAAACCCAGTGTCACGCAAGCTATGCACCAAGCGAGGATCAATATGTTCAACCTCTCCGACATAGCCCCAATCCATATTCACATTGGTTTGAGAGGTGTATTTGCGCGCGCGAATGGTGGCACCGTCTTTACCTGTAATGCCGACAGCACGGCCACCACTACGATTGATACATGCCACGATTTGCTTGTTGACCATGCCACCAAGCACCATCTCAGCGACTTGCATCGTGCCTTCGTCGGTGACCCGCAGCCCATCGACAAACTCGGTCTCTTTACCCATTTGCGAGAGCATATTGCCAATTTGCGGACCGCCGCCGTGAACCACCACCGGATGCAAGCCAACCTGTTTGAGCATGACAATATTGCGCGCAAAATTCTCTAGACGCTCATCGGCCATCGCATTGCCGCCATATTTAATGACCACCGTCATACCCGAGAAGCGCTGAATATAGGGCAGCGCCTCTACCAGCACCTGACCGACGGTATTGCGGGAAATCTCACTCAAAATGGCAGCTCCAAATCGGGGGCCACGTTAAGCATGGCCGCTCTAAATTGATCTTGAATACGGGCAAGTCCTGCCGCCGTGTCAGCTTCAAAGCGAATCACCAAGCTCGGGGTCGTATTGGATGCGCGTACCAAACCAAATCCATCTACGAAATCGGCGCGTACCCCATCGATATTGCTGACTTCAGCACCGTCCCAAGCCAGCTTTGAGAATTCCGCCATAAAGGCATGATGTTCGCCCTCAGCAAAATGAATATTGAGCTCTGGCGTATTGATGCTGTTAGGGATGGCGGCGAAAATTTCGGCAACCGATTCACTGCGCTTTGAGAAAATCTCCAGCAGACGTGCGGCAACATACAGCGCGTCATCAAAGCCATACCAACGCTCTTTGAAGAAGATATGACCACTCATTTCGCCCGCCAATGGGGCTTTCAAGTCGGCCAGATGCTTTTTGACCAACGAGTGCCCAGTCTTCCACATTACAGGCTGACCACCCGCGTTTTCGATGGCCTCAGCCAGCAATCGCGAACACTTCACATCAAAAATAATCGGCGCGCCCGGGTTGCGAGACAACACATCCTCAGACAACAAAATCATCTGACGATCAGGCCAAATTACTTGTCCTTGATTGTCGATGACGCCAACACGGTCCCCGTCGCCATCAAACGCCAGTCCAAGGTCAAGCCCGTTGTCGAGCACCGCTTTGGTGATGTCGTTTAAATTTTCGGGCTTCGAGGGGTCTGGGTGATGATTGGGAAACTGGCCATCAACATCGTCAAATAGCATCGTCACTTCACAGCCCAAATCACGCAGCAACGACTCAGCGACCACACCGGTGACACCGTTACCACAGTCCACAGCCACTTTTAGCGGCCGATCAAGCTTGATATCAGACACGATCCGCGAGTGATACGCTGCAAGTACATCGGTGATTTGCAGCTGACCTTCGCCTTGTGCAAAGTCATCTGCCACGATTCGTTGATACAGCGTTTGAATTTGATCACCATACAGCGCGCCACCGGCCATCATCATTTTCAGGCCGTTGTATTCTGGCGGATTGTGGCTGCCGGTGATCATAATGCCGGTGCCCGTCTCAAAATGATGCGTCGCAAAGTACAAGGTCGGGGTCGGCACCATGCCGATATCGATCACGTCCACACCAGTGCTCAACAGACCGTCAACCAGCGCATCACGCAGCATAGGCCCAGTGGTGCGCCCATCACGCCCGACACAGGCGCGCTCTAGCCCCTGCCGTTGCATTTCACTGCCAAAAGCACAACCGATGCGACGGACCGTCTCTGCCGTTAGCGCGGTTTCGACGACACCGCGAATATCGTAGGCTCTGAATATTGCTGAATCGATCATGCGTTTAATTACGTCCTGTAGAGCCGAAGCCGCCTGCGCCGCGTTCGGATTGTTGGTATTGTTCGACTTGTTCAAAATTGGCTTGCACCACTGGCACAATCACCAGCTGTGCAATGCGCTCGCCGACTTCAATTGTGAAGTAATCCTGCCCGCGATTCCAGACGGATACCATTAATTGGCCTTGATAATCCGAGTCGATGAGACCCACCAAGTTGCCAAGGACAATGCCATGCTTATGACCCAAACCAGAACGAGGCAGTATCATCGCTGCGAGCCCGGGGTCGGCAAGATAAATGGACAGCCCCGTCGGCACTAGCACTGTCTCGCCCGGCGCAAGCTCGATACTTTTCTCGGGAAGCGCGCGCAGATCCAATCCAGCAGACCCCTCTGTGGCATAACTTGGCAGCGGAAAATCACAACCGAGACGGTTGTCTAAAATTTGGTATTGAACAGTCACACTCAAAGCGGGATTTCCAAAGTCTGCGAAACCAACCATTTTGCCACATCTGCCTTCGACATACGCCCGGACTTTAATGGCGAAACACCGCTTTGACGGCTAAATAGCGTGAGTTCATTGTCCTCTGCGCCAAACGCACCACCTTTGCCTGCGATGTTATTCATGGCCACAAAATCGACCTGCTTTTTATCGAGCTTGGCCGTCGCGTGCCGCTCGTGATGCTCAGACTCCGCGGCAAACGCAATCACCTTCAGAGGCCGCTTTGAAAGCTTGGCAACGTCAGCCACGATATCTGGATTCTCAACCAAAGTAATCTGATCGAGACCTTGGTCTTTTTTGATCTTCTGCTCAGCGACAGACACCGGGCGCACATCGGCCACCGCTGCCACCGCAAAGAACGCATCGGCCCCTGCGGCAAGCGCCAAGGCATGCGAATGCATCTCAAGCGCCGACTCCACATCAATTCGCGTCACACCCACTGGCGTAGATAAACTCACTGGACCCGCGATCAAGGATACCTGCGCACCGAGATTCGCCAATACCTCCGCCAATGCAAAGCCCATTTTTCCACTCGAATGATTGCTGATATAGCGAACAGGATCAATGGCTTCTCGCGTTGGCCCAGCTGTTAGCACAACATGTTTGCCACTGAGCGGCCTCGCTGCGGTCAGGTGCGCCACAATATCGGGCACATCCAACATACGGCCCGCACCAATATCGCCGCAGGCTTGCTCGCCGCTTGCAGGGCCAAGCATGCGAACACCACGTTGGCGCAACGTTTGAACATTGGCTTGAACCGACTGCGCCGCCCACATTTGCTGGTTCATCGCCGGCGCAATCGCCAACGGCGCAGCACTAGCGAGTACCAGTGTATGTAATAAATCATCGGCCATACCATGCGCTAGTTTCGCAATCGCATGGGCAGTGGCCGGTGCAATCAGAATGAGCTCCGCCCATTTGGCCAGATCAATATGCCCCATCGCCGCCTCTGCCGTCTCATCCCAAAGAGAGTCACGCACTGGACGACCAGAGACAGCCTGCAAACTTGTGGTTGAAACAAACTGCTTCGCGCCCTCTGTCACCACCACCTGCACATCAAACCCAGCGTCCTTTAGCCGCCTGACAAGCTCTGGCGCCTTGTAGGCGGCGATGC
>JABXHR010000128.1 GCA_013373515.1 Gammaproteobacteria bacterium
CCCGCATCGACCGCCGCGCGAGATGCACCCACCGCTGCGTTGAGCTTACCCGCGATTTCATCCAGCATTGCGAAGTTCTCGCCGTTTTGCATGCCACGGCCGCCCGATACGATGACCTTCGCCGAGGTGAGCTCTGGACGATCAGAAACTGTGAGGTCTGCCCCTTGGTAAGTTGAAAGACCAGAGTCGCCAGTGCCAGCAACCGCGTCGATCGAGGCGCTGCCACCCGTGGCTGCGGCTGCATCAAACTTGGTGGTACGCACCGTGATCAATTTGATTGAATCGCTAGAGCGCATCTTCGCCATGACGTTACCGGCGTAAATTGGGCGCTCGAAGGTATCGGCGTCGATGACATCGGTGATGTCAGAAATCTGCATCACATCCAGCGCTGCCGCCAAACGTGGCATGACGTTTTTGCCTGTCGTGGTCGCAGCCGATACGATGTGCGAATAATCACCTGCCATGCTTTGCAGCAGTGCAGCCATGTTCTCCGCAAGACCGTTGGCATATTCTGCGCTGTCGGCGTGCTTGACGCTGCGAACGCCAACGACTTGTGCTGCCGCCTCGGCCACTGCACCACTGCCGCTACCGGCGACCAAAATATCGATGTCGCCACCAATTTTCTGTGCAGCGGTGACCGCGTGAAGGGTAGAGCCTTTGAGCTCTGCATTGTCGTGATCTGCAATTACTAAGATAGCCATCAGTCTCTCCCTTAAATCACTTTTGCTTCGGTTTTGAGTTTCTCGACCAACGCCGCAACGCTGTCGACCATCACGCCCGCTTGGCGCTCAGCTGGCTCCGAAAGGCCAACAATTTCAATGCGCTTAGCGGTGTCGATGCCCATATCGGCCAAAGGTTTCTTGTCCAGTGGCTTTTTCTTGGCTTTCATAATGTTTGGCAACGAGGCATAACGTGGCTCGTTCAAGCGCAAATCTGCAGTCACAACCGCAGGCAGCTTCAGAGAAAGCTTCTCTAGGCCGCCGTCGATCTCGCGGGTGACGTTAGCCGTCTCGCCGTCGATTTTGATTTCAGAGATAAAGGTGCCCTGTGCCCAATTCAGCATACCGGCCAGCATTTGGCCCGCTTGATTGCTGTCGCCGTCGATGGCTTGCTTGCCCATCAACACGAGGCCTGGCTGTTCTTCGTCGCAGACCGCCTTCAAAACTTTGGCAACCGCCAAAGGCTCAATGTCTTGATCAGATTCGACCAAAATGGCACGATCTGCGCCCATGGCCAAGGCCTGGCGAAGGGTCTCTTCACTTTTTGGGCCGCCGATGCTGACTGCCACCACTTCGGTGACGCTACCGGCTTCTTTGAGGCGCAGTGCTTCTTCGACTGCAATCTCGTCAAATGGGTTCATCGCCATTTTGACGTTGTCTAAGTTGACGGCGCTGCCGTCAGCGTTGATTCGCGCTTTGATATACGGATCCAAAACGCGCTTACAAGTTACTAGCGCTTTCATTTCGTTCCAAACTAAAGTGAATTTACGATAATTGCATTGTATCGGCGCAAAGGTGAGTTTTCACACTATTTTTTTGCACTGCACAATGCCTGAGTTGTCCATGCCAGAAGAGGGTACGTGAGCGGCTCAAGACAGTGACGCTGAATGCGCCATGTAGTAACGCAATTACGCCGATGCAGTTTGAAGTCTTGGAACCGGCTTCTCCTTCACGGGTATATGTATCAGTGCACTGAACAGCGCAATGCCAATCGAGAGATACCAAATGATGTCGTAGCTGCCGGTGGTGTCATAGGCATAACCGCCGAGCCAGACGCCGGTGAAGCTGCCGATTTGGTGCGATAAAAATACGATACCGTAGAGCACTGCCATATGGCGCGTACCGAAGATAAAGGCGACCAGTCCCGACGTGGGCGGGATGGTGGCCAGCCACAATAGGCCAGTGATGGCGGCGTAGCCATAGACCACGCTTGGAATCGGCGGCAGCGAGATAAACACGACGATGGACACGGCGCGCAGGGCGTAGATGGCAGCGAGTATCCAGCGCTTGGGGAGTTTGTTGCTGAGCACACCGGCGTAGTAGGCCCCAAAGATATTAAATAGCCCGATGACGGCCAGCGCCGAGGCGGCGAGCTGTGGGGTGCAACCGGCGTCTACCAGATAGCTTGGCATGTGCGCGGTAATAAAGGCCAGCTGGAATCCGCAGACAAAAAAGCCGGCCACGATGTACCAATAGGTGGGCATGGCGGCCGCTTCTTTAAGGGCGGCTTTGAGGCCGAAATCATCGGCAGATTCACTCACGCCTTTGCCCACGTCGCCCTTGGCCAGCGGTGCGGCAAGCAAGATAATTAACAGCGAAAACCCGGCCAGCCAGTAGAGCGCATTTAAGCCGCCAAACTCGGCCACCAGCCAAGCGGAAATGGGCACGAGGATAGCTTGCCCAGCGGAGCCTGCTGCAGTGCCAATGCCGAGTACGGTGCCGCGTTTTTCCGGGCTGCTCAGCCGCGCCATGGCGGGCAAGGTGACGCCAAAGGCCGTGGCGGCCACGCCGGTGCCAACGAGTATGCCCAGCGTGATATTGAGCTGCCAAGCTTCGGTGACCATGGGGGTAAGTGCTAAGCCAAGCGCGTAGAGTAGTGCACCGCCGAGTAGCACTTTGACGTTGCCGAGTTTGTCGCAAAGAACGCCCGCCACCGGTGCCATAACCCCCCAGCTAAGATTTTGAATGGCAATGGCCAGCGAGACTTCGGTGCGGCCCGATTGAATCAGCGCGGCAAGGTCGGGCATAAACAGCCCCATCGACGCGCGCAGGCCAAAGGAAATCAAGCAAATCAATGAACCGGCGATCACGACTTGGAGCATGGACTTATCCTATTTCAGTAGGGCGGCAATGACGGCCACCAAGGTCATGGAAAATAAAAACCATTTTAGCGTGCGGCTGCTGATGTTGAGGGCGATATTGACGCCGATCCAAGCACCGACGGTGCTCCCCGCGGCGAGTAGCAAACCCGGCCACCAGTCGACGAGGTCATTGGCGATAAACAACACCATGGCAATTGCGGTAAATACCAGTGCGCAAAGGGTTTTGAGCGCGTTGGTACGCACGATATCGTAGCGCAGTGTTCCCGCCAGCGCCGCGATCAAGACAAAGCCCACGCCAGCTTGTACAAAGCCGCCGTAAAAGCCTGCGGCAAACAATCCCCAAAATGCGGCACGATTGCCCTCGACGCGCTTTGGTGTGGTGCCTTCAGGGGGAATCACCGTATCGGGACGCACCAGTATCAAAGTGGCCATGCCGAGCATGGTTAACAGCAGCGCGGGTTTGAGTATTTCGACTGGGGCATAGGCGGCGACCACTGAGCCGACAAGGCCGCCGAGAATCGTGGGCCAAAGTATGCCTTTGGCGTCATCGAGCGGAAGTTTGCCTTTGCGATGAAAGCGCTGTGTGGCGACGACGTTTTGCAGCAGCACTGCCACACGGTTGGTGGCATTGGCCACATCTGCGGGCATGCCGGTGATCATCAGCGCGGGCAGGGTGAGGTTCGAGCCGCCCCCGGCTAAGGTGTTGATAATGCCTGCCAATAGGCCGAGAAATACCAAGAGTGCCCAGTAGGCGATGGAATCTTCCACGTGCAAGTTCGCGTCTTAAAGGAACCGCATTATGGGTTGTGCTGGGCGTCGATGGCAACTGGCGCCAGTGCACCCTTGTGCAGGTTTTAACTTTTCTACCATTGGTCATCGAGCACGAGTACACTCTGCGTAAAGAACAACGATAACGCTCCTCCATACTGGTATTTACGATGCGGTGTGAGAGGCGATGAAGGATCACATGCGCATTATTGGAATTAGCCTTTGTTTGGTGGTGGCCTATCTGCTGCTGCCCTATCCCTACTTTGATTGGATGTATCGGGTCGTTGGGTCGGTCTCGGCATTGGCGCTGATCTATAGCTTTGTTCGCACCAAGACAATCTTTCACTCCCGCGATAGTTTCTTTGGGTTTATCGGTTTTTTTGGTGTTCTCACCTTATTTGGCCCAGATGTGATGGTGACCAACCACCACGTGGGCGACGCATTTTACTTTGATGTGGTGATCAATCTTTGGTTTGTCCCAATGGCACTGGGTTGGCTGTACTCGATGGCGCAGTTCAGTGGTTTTGAACGCTTCGGACTGGGGGCAGTCGTTCTGTGGACAGGGTTTTTGGCGATCTTGCTGAATATCGATATCGCCTTGCATCCATTTGTACCGGATTCGCTCTATGCGGGCACACCTCATATTTTGAATTTGATCGCGATGTGTGGGCTGGCGTTTACCTTTGCGTTGGCGATTCAAACCGCTCTGCTAGCGGAAGGCCCACTACTTGGGCTGGTAGCACTGATGTTGACGCATTTTGTATTGCTACTGCGAATGGTGTTGATTTGGTTGGCAGCGACCTGTGAATTCGAGCATATGGAGGGGATTGAGCGGGTGCTTGCCTCGCTATATGTCGTGGGGTTTGGGTCATTTTGTTATTGCTTACATCACTTGGCTGGCAGTAATCATCAACTGCCCACCAAGCTCAAGAATGTGCCTTACTTCCCCAGTGCTTGGTTGCCATTGATTCCGTTGTTGCTGTCCATTCCGGCGGTGGTCGCAGTGTGCTGGTGGTTAGAATTGGAGATTCCATTCAATCAAACCGAGTCGCTGTGGCTTGGTGGTTTAGCCTTTGTGCTGGTTGTGGCAATTACAGGCTGGCAGGCACACAAGATTACGACGCATCAACGCCGACTCGAATACCAGCTTTGCCATGATGAATTGACTGGTCTATTCAATCGATACGGTTGGCGCAAGGCACTGGGCGGCTGTTTAGCATTAGAGGATTGGTTGATCTACACGGATTTGAATCACTTTAAACCATTGAATGATCTTCACGGGCACGACTTTGGCGATAGCATCATCCGCTATGTGGCTCAGGTATTAGAGGCGGATAAACATCTGATTTTGCATGCTCGCTTTTCGGGCGATGAGTTTTTGGCGGTGCTGCGTAGCGACGATGCCGAGCAAGCCATCATTGAGCTGAGTCAACGACTCAATACAGAGATTGTTCTAGAGGGCAAGAAGATCAATCTGTCTGCGGCATTGGGGGCGTCGTTGTATTTTGGACAGCCCACCGAGGATTTGCTGTCTGAGGCAGATCAGCAGATGTATCGGGCGAAAAAGACGGGGCGGCCATATGCGAAGGCCTCCGGCAAAGGCGGCTTTTCCAACGATCGGGCGGCTGTACTTCGTGCAATAGATCGCTCGATTTCGGATGAGAGCATATGGTTGGCGCGGCAAAAAATCGTCGATATCCACACGCAGCGTATTGTTGGATATGAGTGTTTGATGCGTCTTTACGATGAGCGGGGCAAAAGCATGCCCCCGTCGATGTTTTTGCCGATTGCCCGCGAGTTGGGGGTCTTGTCGACCTTAACCCTGATCATGACGCGTCAGATTCGGGAATACTGGGAGCCGGAGCGCGAAGAACAAGTGCATTTTAATTTACCGCCAGATTTGGCTATCGACGCCACTTTCCGAGCCAAGGTCATTGCCAGCTTGCCCTGTGATTCGGTTGATCGTGCACGCATTACTGTCGAGATCACCGAGGATGCTGAAGTCGATTTGCAAGCGCTTTCGCTGGCGGTGCAATCGTTTCGCGAGGCGGGATTTAAAGTGGCGATTGACGATTTTGGTCATGCCAATTCTTCATTGGCACGTTTGGCGGCAATCAAGTTCGATACCGTCAAACTCGACCGCTCGCTTATTTTGGCCTCGGAACGCGGGCAGAAGGTGATTTTGGAGAGTGTTTTTCGCATTGCTAGTCGACTGGGTGCAGATGTCATTGCTGAGGGTATTGAGACCGAAGCGCAATGTCAGCTGGCGGCCTCAATTGGTATCGAGCGCGCGCAGGGATTTTTGTTTAGCCCTCGGCGCGCGATTTAGAGGTTTCCTAATTCACCGACGCTTGCGTCATGCTGTGCCGCGTTTGAGCATATTTGCAACGCTTGAAAGTCAGTTGCACAGACGTGCAATCGCTATACTGCGCCCAACTTTTAATTCGTCGGGCGACCCCGCCTGACATCACACAAGCGGAGTAAATCATGGCGGAATTTCCATCGCACGCCAAAGTGGTCATTGTGGGCTTGGGCGGTATCGTCGGCGCCTCGGTTGCACACCACCTTATTGAAGCAGGCTGGGATGACATTGTCGGTATCGACAAGTCTGCGGTACCGACCGATATCGGTTCCACGTCGCATGCATCGGATTTTTGTTATGCCACTGCGCACGATCAGCTGAGTTGCTGGACCACGATGTACAGTATCGACTTCTTCGAGAAGCGTGGTCGCTATGCCAAGGTCGGTGGCTTGGAAGTCGCACGTGCGGACGACGATGGCCGCATGATCGAGCTCAAACGTAAAGTCAGCTCGGGCCGTGCCTTCGGTACGCGCGCCAAGATGATCAGCGCCGCTGAAGCCAAAGAACTCTTCCCGCTACTTGAAGAGAGCGTGATCCAGGGTGCGCTATGGGATCCAGATGCAGGTTTGGTCACACCGCGTTCGCAAACAGTGGCCGGGGAGCTGGTTGAAGAAGCCGTTGCCACCGGCAAGCTGCGCTCGATCGCCAATACACCGTGTACTGATTTGGTTGCCGAAAATGGCCGTATCAAAGCGGTGGTCACGCCGCGCGGCACCATCGAAGCCGATCACGTGATTGTCTGTGCGGGCCTGTGGGGACGCTTGATTGCCAATATGGTGGGCGAAGATCTACCGATTATGCCAGTCGATCACCCGCTGACATTCTTTGGTCCTTATAACGAGTTTGAAGGCACTGGCAAAGACATCGGTTATCCGCTGCTGCGCGACCAGGGCAACTCGGCTTATCTGCGCGACACCGGCGATCCAAAAACCGCAGAAGGCGGGCAGATCGAATGGGGCTACTACGAAGAGAAAGACCCACGTCTGTGCCATCCACGCGACATCCTTGAAAAAGAAGATGCGCGTCTGTCGCCATCGCAGCGCGACCTCGAGCTAGAGCAAGTTATCGAGCCGCTCGAGCGCGCCATGGAGCTTACGCCGATCTTGGCCGAGCTTGGCTATGACGAGAAATACTCATTCAATGGTCTGCTGCAGGTCACAACTGACGGCGGCCCATCGGTGGGCGAATCCTCAAAAGTGCGCGGCCTCTGGTACTGCGAAGCCATTTGGGTGAAAGACGGTCCGGGTATGGCTAAGCTGCTGGTCGACATGATGAGTGAGCGTCCAACACCGGTGGATATTCACGCCTTAGACGTTGCGCGTTACTACCCACACCAGCAAGAAGAGCAGTACATTCACGACCGCTGCTATGAGTCGGCATTCAAGATTTACAACCCTGCCGTGCATACGCGTGAACCATTCTCTAAAGGCCGTGGCATCTTTAAGAGCCCGTTCTATGAGCGCGAAGTTGAGCTTGGCGGTTACTTTATGGAAATCTCAGGTTGGGAGCGTGCGCATGGCTATGCCAGCAACGAACCACTGCTCGAGAAATATGGCAGCCAAGTGCCCGTGCGTGAAGACGAGTGGGACAATCGCCACTTCTGGCGCGTCTCTAACGCCGAGCATCTAGCGTTGTCAGAAGGCGTGGGTATGATTAACCTTTGCCACTTCACGGTTTTCTCCGTCGAGGGTCCCGATGCCACTGAGTTGTTGGAGTACTTGTGTGCAGCGCGTATTGGCGGTGAAGCCACCATCGGCAAAGCGATCTACACGCACTTCTTGGACGACAATGGCGGCGTGATGGCCGATTTGACTGTGCTGCGTTTGGCTGAAAATAGCTATCGTGTGGTCGACGGTGCCGATGCCGGTCATCGCGACATGATCTACGTGCGCCGTATGGCAGAGAATCGTGGTCTAGATGTCACCGTTGCCAATCGCACCAACGACTTTGGTTGCTTGGGCGTCTGGGGGCCAAATGCACGTGAAACGCTGCAGAAAATCGCCGACAACCCAGAGGAACTCAGCCAAGAGAACTTCCCATTTGCAGGCTTGCGCAAAATTAAGCTCGGCGGGGTTGACGTCTATGCACTTCGCTTGTCTTATGTGGGCGAGCAAGGCTGGGAGCTGCACTTCGACATGCCAGACGGTTTGGCGCTGTGGGATGCGGTATATGCTCAAGGCGCGACACCAGTGGGCGTCGAAACCTATGCCAACAGCCGCCGTCTTGAGAAGAGCTTGCGCTTACAAAATGCTGATTTGCTCACCGACTACAACCTCTACGAAGCCGATTTGGCCCGTCCAAAGGTGAAAGCGGCAGATTTCCGTGGCAAAGCCGCACACGAAGCGTTCCGCGCGATGGACAAGCAAGCGGCTTATCTCTGCACCATGGTGATGACTAACAATGTCGATAAAAACGGCGTTGCGCGTTATCCAGTGGGCACGTGCCCAATTGTCGATCCAGCGACCAATGACGTCTTGATTGACAGCAAAGGCCGTCGCAGCTTCACCACATCGATCGCCTATGGCCCAACCGTGGGTAAAAACATCGCCATGGGCTATCTGCCAGCGGACAAAGCGGTGGTCGGTACCAAACTGGTGATCGAATACTTCGACGAGCCATTTGAAGTCGAGGTCGCAGGTGTGGGCTATGCACCACTCTACGATCCTGAAAACGCCAAGCCACGCAGCTAAGGCTTCGCGGGATTAAAGGGGTGGCATTGGCCACCCTTTTTTTTCACATAGATTTGACTCAGAGCAAGCTACTGTTTGCCCAATAAATAGGGGATTGCTATGAAAAAACGTCTACTCGCTGCTGTATTGTGTTCGCTATTTTCAGCAGCGTATGCCGATAAGTGCTTACCGATGTTTGACCAAACCGTGGGCAAACTTCACAGTTCAAAGTCGCTGCCGCTGTGTGAGCTTACTGCTGGAAAGACTGTCTTGGTGGTCAACACAGCAAGTCACTGCGGGTTTACGCCGCAATTCGAGGGCCTACAGGCGCTGCACGACGCCTACGCTGACAAAGGGTTGGTGGTGTTGGGTTTCCCCAGTGATGATTTTCGCCAAGAGGCCAACACCGAAGAGAAAACCGCAGAGGTGTGCTACGTGAATTATGGGGTGGAATTTGCGATGTCAAAGCCGTTGTCAGTTAAAGGCGAGCAAGCTCATCCGCTGTTTCAAGCCCTCGCTGCCGCAACGCAGGCACCCAACTGGAATTTTAATAAGTATCTAGTGACGCCAACGGGCGACATCACGCATTTTCAATCGAGCATGTCACCCGAGGCACTGATGCCAACCATCGAAGCGGCCTTGGTGGCTCGTTAAGTTCAGATTGACTCCAATACTTGCTCTAGGCGTCGCATCGCCCAGCCGCTGACTTTGGGGTGGTTGGGCATCCAGCCCAATAAAAACCGGTAGAAATCCGCAAAGGCGATCCACTGCAATGATCGCCATTCCTTGATGATGGGGGTAGGGTTAACGCCACGATTGACCAGCGCTTGGTCGAGCGCATCGTAATATTGCTCGCAATAGTCTTGATAACGCGCCTCGCTGCCGCGCTCATCGAGCAGAGAACTGAGAAAATAAATCAAATCCTGCACACCCACGCCGCCACCAATGTACTGGAAATCCACAAACGCCACGTTGTCGTCGCAGAACAACATATTGTCTACTTTGGCATCGCCGTGAATCCAGCACTGGTGAGTGGCTTGGCTGATCGCGGCATCTAAGCGATGCGCCATTTGTTTTAGACGTCCTTCCGATAGCGCTTCTAACTCTTGCGGACGAGTGTCGAGATGCCAATAGCTCCCGCGCGTCCACAGGCTGTCGTGGGTATTGCCCAGCGTTGCGGCGTGCAATTGAGCCAAGGCGGTCAGTGCATTTTGGATTTGAGCTTTGCTCAGCTGCCGCCTCAGTGTGAAGCCTGATTGCGCTAAGTCTTCGATGGCAAGTTTCAGATGGGGAAGCGGTGCACTGGCCAGAAATTTGGGATAGCGAACGCCCGGGATATCTAACTCTAGGGCGTAAAAATATTGCTCAACTTGATAGGAGTGCAGCTTGCGAGCTCTAGACAGTTCGCTGCTCCAGCCTCGTGGATGGGCTGTATTGGCGTTAACGTTGACGACCTTGACCACCGCTCGATGAGGTTGATCCTCGAGCATCACACGGTAGATGTGGCCATAACCGGCCCAAACATTTTGAATGACTTCAGCGTGTTTCAGTCGAGTGCCAAGTTGAGCCTCCAACCAAGCTGTATCGGTGTCGCGCATCGTTGTCCCGGTGTCGATGGCCAAATGTGGGAGAATGGTATCCGCAGTGATAGTTTATAGGCAAGCGGATAATATATTTATTTAATTGGGTCGTGGTTTTTTTGTGGTGGGTAACGGATTTGTGCTAATTGAGTTGATCATCAAAGCTGTGACTTGTCGTGACGGGTTAGCACCATGGCGTGCCAACCCATCGTTAACCGCTATAGCCAGATGAGCACGGCCACGTATACTGCCAAAAATAGCGTCGTCCCCACGATCATCATCACCGACTGGCGACCTAGCTTGAGAACGTCTTGTAGAGAGGTTTTCATACCAACGGCGGCAATGGCAGCAAGTAGTAGCCAGCTCGACAAGAACTGCATCGCCTGGGTAACGAATGTCGGCACCCAGCCGAGGATGGTTAAGATCGACGCCCCAGCAAAAAACATCACAAATGTCGGTAGCAGTGCGCTTTTCTGGCTGCCTTGCGTGTAGTCACCGTCGCTGGATACGCGCTTGAGATACAGCGGAATCAGGATGACAATCGGCCCGAGCATGGCGACGCGCAGTAGCTTGATCACCGTGGCGAGTTGGCCGGTTTCGTCCGATACCGAAAAGCCTGCGCCTACCACCTGAGCCACGTCGTGAATGGTGGCACCCAGAAAAACGGCAATCTCGCGCTCATCAAAGCCAAATAGGTTGCCGAGCATGGGGTAGAAAATCATGGCGATGGTGGACAGCAACGTCACGCCGATCACGGTAAAGCTGGTGCGTCGGTCGATATCATCGCGCTGTGGCAATACGCTGGAGATGGCCACCGCTGCAGAGGCACCGCAAA
>JABXHR010000263.1 GCA_013373515.1 Gammaproteobacteria bacterium
CTTGAGGTGACCACCCAATCGGCCATGGCTTTGACCGCAGCGCTGGTGTTGGCGTAAACCACCACTTCGCGCTCGGGATGCGAGGCGATAAACTCGGCGAATTCGTCTTCGGGGCAGCTGAGGTCCAATGAGCATTCGGAGCCCATTTCAACCATGCGAACATTTTTTTCAGGGCTTAGGATCTTGGCCGTCTCACCCATAAACCGCACGCCTGCGACGATGATGGTCTCGGCGGGATGTTTGGCCCCAAAGCGCGCCATCTCCAAAGAGTCGGCAACAATGCCGCCACTGGCTTCGGCCAAATCTTGTAGCTCACCATCCACGTAGTAGTGCGAGACCAGCACGGCATTTTGCGCCTTGAGTTTTTCGGCGAGACGGCCGATGGTCGCCTCGCGTTGAGCTGGATCGGTACGCTCGGGGATGGTGGCATCAATGATGCGACACTGACCGCCCGGGGTGGTGACTGTAAACTCGCGTTTTTGGGGCAAATTCATTCGCCTGTCCTGTTGCATTGGCTTGGGTGCGGCAGAGTATACCCAACAATGCTGTCCTTGGCTGAACTCAGCGAGGTGGCCGTTTGCGGAGCTGGCGCAATAGGCCATTGATGGCTGCGGTCTTGGGCGGCGGCGATTCACCGTATTGAAGTAAGTTCAGCAGCCAATGTGCGCAGAGTGGTGCCAATAAAAGACCGCGCGCGCCGAGCGCGGTGATTAAGTATTGATTCGGTTGGTAGCGAAGCGGCTCGTAATGGCTGGGTCTATGGCCTTTGTAGAGCGTTTTATAGGCGGTTTGGGCCCATTCAAAATCGGGCAACGCGCCAACCACAGGCCAACGCCCAATCACGCTACAACGCACGCCTTGTCGACCTGATCTGGCAGTTGTTGATCGGAGGCGGGGATGGAGGTCTTGAAGCACCTCGAGATTCTTGATGTGGCCTTTGAGCATTGAACTGTTGAGATCGAAATTTTTGCCATGCGCGGCGCCGACCAACCACTGCCGATGACTGAGCGGGCAGAGATAGCCATTGCCAATGATTGGCCCGCTGGGTGGCGGCTGGATGTCTTCAAAGCGGGTCCATTGCACTTGCCGGTATCCGCCGCCAAGTGGCCAATTGTGCAGATAGCTTTCCCATCCCATGCAATAGATCAGTGCTTGGTTTGGCTTCGCAAGTTCGCGGTGCCATGGACTTAAATGATGAACATGGATGTTGGG
Organism: Gammaproteobacteria bacterium; assembly: GCA_013373515.1. GTDB lineage: Bacteria > Pseudomonadota > Gammaproteobacteria > JABXHR01 > JABXHR01 > JABXHR01. The sequence continues at coordinate 1,213 of JABXHR010000263.1, forward strand.
GTGTTTGAGTAGGGCGGCGATCCATCGGCTCGGATTTAGGACAATGGCATCCTCAACCCAGCCTGTGCTTTGGTGGTACACGCCGCGATACAGGCAGATATCGCTCCGCTGCCAAGTATCGGCCATGGCGTCGAAAGCGCGTTTGGCCTCCTGAAACAGTGCGTAGCGTTCATCGTTAGGATTGGTTTTGGGCCGAACAATGCCCGCTGCATTACCACTGGCACCGCTAGCGCTGAGCGCGGCTTGTTCGTAAACATCAACCTGATAACCCGCTTTGGCGGCCTGATGCGCAAAGCAGGCTGCGGCGATTCCAGTGCCAATCACGGCGAGATGTTCGCCATGAAAGGGCACCGGTGGTTGGTACCACGGTTCAGCCAAAGCGGCGTTCTACGTAGCGCTCAACCAACTGAATAAACTCATTGGCGATATTGTCACCTTTGAGGGTAACTGTCTTTTCGCCGTCTTCGTAGACGGGCGCTGCAGGGGATTCGCCGGTGCCTGGCAAGCTGATTCCCACGTCTGCCATTTTGCTCTCGCCCGGGCCGTTGACCACGCAACCCATTACCGCCACTTTGAGATCCTCGACGCCACTGTACTGATCTCGCCAATCGGCCATCTTGTGGCGCAAATGGGCTTCAATGTCTTGAGCCAGTTCTTGGAAAACGGTTGAGGTAGTGCGGCCGCAGCCGGGGCAGGCCGTAACTTGCGGCGCAAAGCTGCGAAGCCCTAGGCTTTGTAAGATTTCTTGGCAGACTTGAACTTCTTGACGACGATCTCCGCCGGGCTCTGGCGTCAGCGAAACACGAATGGTGTCGCCGATGCCTTCGTTGAGCAGAATCCCGAGCGAGACGGCGCTAGCGGCAATGCCCTTGCTGCCCATTCCCGCTTCTGTCAAGCCTAGATGCAGCGCGTAGCTGGACTCTGCGGCCAGTCGACGATAAACACTGATCAGGTCTTGAACCTGCGACATTTTGCAGCTGATGATGATTCGATCCACCCCAAGGCCAATGTCCTCGGCCATTTCTGCGCTTTTCAGCGCGGACTCGATAATGACATCTTGATAAATGGCGTTGAGCGGTTTCGGGTTGGCGAGTGCTTGATTGGCATCCAGTGCTTTGGCCAGTCGATCTTGATCAAGTGAGCCGCCATTGGCGCCAATGCGCACGGCTTTGTCATATTGACAGGCGATTTCGATCATCTGCGCAAACTGGGTGTCTCGTTTGCTGCCGCGACCGACATTGCCGGGGTTAATTCGAAGTTTGTCTAGCGCTTGGGCGCAGTCCGGGTATTTACTGAGTAATTTGTGACCGTTGAAGTGGAAGTCACCAACCAAGGGCACGTCTACGCCCATTTGGATGAGCCTGTTTTTAATGCCGGGAACGGCTTTGGCCGCGTCCTCGCGATCAACGGTGATACGAACCAGCTCGGAACCGGCCTTGGCCAAATCGGCAATTTGAATGGCGGTTCGAATCTCGTCTGCGGTGTCGGTATTGGTCATTGATTGCACGGCCACGGGCTGGCCGCCACCGATGGCTACATTGCCGATTTTTACCGTATGTCGTGTTGCACTCATGGGACAGATCACCGATTGAGAAGGCGCTAGTGTAATGGTCTCATGTGATTTTGTCAGGCGGGGCGGTGTGCGCATCAGCAGGTTGTAAATCGGTAAAACACTTGTTTTTTAGAGGCGGTGTCCAGTGTATATTCGGGGGTTAGTCAACATTCATTCGAAGCGGAAGTCCTCAGAAATGGCTCAAGCGTTAACGCTCAGTGATCGCGAGCAATATGTTCTAAAAACCCTGATCGAGCACTACATCGCTGACGGGGTGCCCGTTGGCTCACGCACGTTGTCGAAGATTGAAGGGATCAATTGCTCGCCGGCGACCATTCGCAATGTGATGGGGGATCTGGAGGCGCTTGGATTGTTGCATGCACCGCATACCTCCGCAGGCCGAGTGCCGACGCAGCAAGCCTATCGAATCTTTGTGGATCACTTTGTCGGCGCCAGTAACCTCAAGCAATTGGGTGATCGTTTAGATCTGAAGCTGCCAAGCGATGTCAGTCGTGAAAAGTTAATTCAACGTGCATCCGAGCAATTGTCGGGCCTGACCCAGATGGCGGGACTCGTCACACTGCCGTCGCGAAAATCCGCTCAGCTGAAGCAAGTGGAGTTTTTGCCCCTATCTGAGCGGCGCATCTTGGTGATTTTGGTCAACTCTGATGACGAAATCGAAAATCGAGTGATTCAAACTGATCGAGATTTCACACCTTCAGAGCTCACCGAAGCGGCCAATTACATCAACCAAACGCACGCTGGGAAATCGTTTACCTCACTTCGGGACAATCTGCGTGAGGACTTGCTCAACCTCAGAGAAAACCTTAAAGACCATACGCAGCAAATGTTGGACGCCACCTCAAAGGCACTAGAGAGTGACGAAGAAAATGAGGGGGACTTTGCGCTATCTGGTCAAACCAATTTGATGTCATTCAATGATCTGTCTGATGTGGACCGATTGCGTGAATTATTTGAAGCCTTCAATTCGAAGCGAGATATCTTGCGCTTATTAGAGCGTTCACTGGCTGCAGATGGGGTGCAAATTTTCATCGGCCAAGAGTCCGGTTTTGACCCGTTGGCGCATTGCAGTGTGGTGACTGCACCTTACCAAAAAGACGGCGAAATCATTGGCGTTCTGGGCGTGGTCGGTCCTACGCGCATGGCCTATGAGAAAGTGATTCCAACAGTTGATATTACGTCGAAGCTGCTGACGGCCGCGCTCAGTGGTCGAAGCTGAGTGCCTGTCTCTGCGTTTCTGTAAACGAATGTAACTTTTTTACGATTCTGCCCCTTGAACTCAACAGGGGCGTCCCCATCTTGCATCCATCTCAATTTAAACGATTGATAGTGATCAATGATGCAAACAGAAGAAACGCCACGTCCAACTGAGGGTGAATCTGCCGCACAAGAGTATGCGGATAACCAACCTCAGCAAGTGGACGCTGACGATATGACGCCCGAGACTGCAGAAGCGCCCGAAACGGCTGCAGCCGATGACACGGAAAGTCGAATCAATGAGCTTGAAGCAGCACTGGCTGAAGCCACCGAGAAACTCGGACTTCTAAGCGAGCAAGTTTTGCGTGCCCAAGCGGATATGGATAATTTGCGCAAGCGCTCTGAACGCGATGTGCAGCAAGCCCACAAGTTCGCGCTCGAGAAGTTTATCAACGAGTTGCTGCCTGTGCGTGACAGCCTAGAAATGGGCGTCAGTGCTGCGCAGGATGACGCTGCCGATGTAACTAAATTACGTGAGGGCAGTGAGTTGACGCTCGACACCCTCACCAATGTCCTTGGCAAATTTGGCGTCGAAGTGATCGATCCAATAGATCAGGTTTTCAACCCAGAACAGCACCAAGCCGTTAGCCTGCAGCCGGCCCCAGAGGGGGTTGCGCCGAATACAGTGACTGCTGTGATGCAGAAGGGGTTCGCCCTAAATGGACGTTTGATTCGTCCGGCGATGGTAGTCGTTGCGCAAGGGTAGTTGAAAGCTCGACAAACAAACATAAATACTGACCAGTTAAAGAATTTTTAGGAGTCCAATACAATGGGCAAAATTATCGGAATTGATTTAGGTACCACCAACTCATGTGTGGCGGTAATGGACGGCAAATCAGCTCGAGTTATCGAAAACGCTGAAGGCGCGCGTACCACGCCATCGGTCGTGGCATTCACAGCCGACGGCGAAGTTTTGGTCGGCGACAGTGCTAAGCGCCAAGCGGTAACAAATCCAAGAAATACGGTTCATGCGGTCAAGCGTTTGATCGGCCGTCGTTTTACAGACAAAGAAGTCACCGCAGATAAAGACCTCGTGTCTTATAGCATTGTTCCAGCGGACAACGGTGATGCATGGGTTGAGGTCAACGGCAAGAAAATGTCACCTCAAGAAGTCTCTGCGCGCACGCTGATGAAAATGAAGCAAACTGCAGAAGACTACCTTGGCGAGCCAGTCACCGAAGCGGTCATCACAGTGCCCGCATACTTCAACGACAGCCAGCGCCAGGCGACCAAAGATGCTGGTAAAATCGCCGGTCTTGAAGTCAAGCGCATCATCAACGAACCAACTGCTGCGGCCTTGGCTTACGGCATCGACAAGAGCGCCACCGGCGATCGCAAAATCGCAGTTTACGATTTGGGTGGCGGTACATTCGACGTTTCGATTATTGAAGTGGCTGATCTCGATGGTGAGAAGCAAATCGAAGTATTGGCGACCAACGGCGATACCTTCCTCGGTGGTGAGGACTTTGACCGCGTGTTGATCGATTACATCGTCAAAGAGTTCAAAAAAGAGCAGGGCACTGACCTATCAAAAGATCCTTTGGCGCTGCAGCGTCTGCGTGAAGCGGCTGAAAAAGCCAAGATCGAACTGTCATCACGCGAGCAAACCGACATCAACTTGCCTTACGTCACTGCAGATGCCTCAGGTCCTAAGCACTTGGCGATGAAAGTCACTCGTGCGAAGTTTGAGTCTTTGGTGGAAGATTTGGTGGCTCGTTCAATCGAACCTTGCCGCATTGCACTAAAGGACGCTGGTTTGAGCGCCTCTGAAGTGGATGAGGTGATCTTGGTTGGGGGTTCAACTCGTGTGCCAATGGTTCAAGCACGCGTCAAGGAATTCTTCGGCAAAGAGCCGCGTCGTGACGTCAACCCAGACGAAGCTGTCGCCATGGGTGCTGCAATCCAAGGCGGTGTTTTGGGCGGCGATGTCAAGGACGTATTGTTGCTCGACGTGACCCCATTGTCGCTCGGTATCGAAACCATGGGCGAAGTGATGACCAAGCTGATCGAGAAAAACACTACGATCCCCACCAAGGCATCGCAAGTGTTCTCTACCGCAGCAGACAACCAGCCAGCGGTAACCGTGCATGTGTTACAAGGTGAGCGCGAAATGGCGAGTGGCAATAAGTCACTTGGTCGTTTCGACTTGGCTGATATTCCGCCAGCACCACGTGGCGTACCACAGATCGAAGTTACATTTGACATCGATGCAAACGGTATTTTGAATGTGTCTGCCAAAGACAAAGCCACCGGCAAAGCCCAGTCGATCACCATCAAGGCAAGCTCTGGCCTGTCGGATGACGAAGTCGAACGCATGATCAAAGATGCTGAAGCACACGCTGAAGAAGACAAGAAAATGCGCGAGTTGGTTGAAGTGAAGAACCGCGCTGAAAACTTGATTCATGCCACTGAAAAGTCGATGAAAGACCTGGGTGACAAGGTGAGTGACGAAGAACGCGCCGATATCGAAGCCAAGCTCGAGCCCGTTCGCGAAGCCGTCAAAGGCAACGACAAAGACGCCATTGAGTCAACGCTCGAGACCTTGATGGCGGCCTCTGCCAAATTGGCTGAAAAAGCCTATGCCGATGCAAACCCAGAAGGTGGTGATTCGGAAGACGGATCTGCAGGCAAGGCGGACGACGGTGTGGTCGACGCTGAGTTTGAAGAAGTCAAAGACAAAAAGTAAATACACCGCGGCGAGGCCGTGATGTTTAGAGAGTGAGCATTCGCTCGCAACGCGCCTCTTGCCTGTGCAAGGGGCGTTTGTATGAGGTAGATAATGTCAAAACGTGATTACTATGAGGTGCTCGGTGTAGAGCGTGGCGCAGACGATGCGACCATTAAAAAGGCTTATCGTCGCCTCGCTATGAAGTATCACCCTGACCGCAATCCTGACGACAAGGATGCGGAAGAAAAGTTCAAAGAAGCCAAAGACGCTTTTGAAGTTTTGTCAGATCCAAAAAAACGCCAGACTTACGACCAATTCGGCCACGCAGCGTTTGAAAATGGCGGTGGCGGTTTTGGTGGCGGCGCAGGTGGTCCCGACCTTGGCGACATTTTTGGCGATGTATTTGGCGATATTTTTGGCAATCGCGGGGGTGGCCGAAGTCGTGGTCGTTCACGCGGTGCCGATTTGCAAACTCGACTCGATGTCAGTTTGGAAGATGCAGTTCGAGGCTCGCAGCAACGTATTGAAGTGCCCACTTATGTCTCGTGCGGCACGTGTAGCGGCAGTGGCGCTAAGCCGGGCACTGGCAAAAAGACCTGTGGTACGTGTCGCGGGGCAGGCCAGGTTCGTATGCAGCAGGGGTTCTTCTCGGTCCAACAAACCTGCCAAGCCTGCGGCGGTGTCGGTGAAGTGATCGATGATCCTTGTCGCACCTGTTCAGGGCAAGGCCGTGTGCGCGAGACCAAGACCCTTCAGGTCAAAGTCCCAGCAGGCGTCGACACCGGCGATCGCATTCGTCTAACAGGCGAGGGAGAAGCAGGTGAGCGCGGATCACCAGCCGGTGATTTGTATGTTGTGATCAATGTGATCGAGCATCCAATCTTCGAGCGTGACGATGCGAATCTGCATTGCGACGTGCCCATCGATATTGTGACCGCTGCACTCGGTGGTGAGCTGGAAGTGCCAACACTTGACGGCCGTGTGAAGCTTAAAATCCCGGCCGGCACCCAGACTGACAAAATGTTTCGCTTGCGTGGCAAAGGCGTAAAACCGGTACGTGGTGGTGCGCAGGGCGATTTGATCTGTCGAGTTAAGGTTGAAACACCCGTCAATCTCTCAGACTCGCAAAAAGAGCTGTTGAGTGAATTTGGTAAAACCATTCGCAGTGCAGCTCACAGCCCTGAAAGTGAAGGCTTTTTGGGTAAGGTCAAAAAATTCTTTGAGTAGAATTTTTTTGTCTAGAAAAAGGGCCTAACTAGGCCCTTTTTTATTGTCCAGCGTTTTTGACCCAATCCGGTGCATGTGCGAGCACATTGTCGAGCATCAACGGTTGGGCGAGTTCATTGGGGTGAATGCCGTCGTTTTGAATCCATTCCAAACGCTTTTCCAATCCTGCGGCTAGATTTGGTGTGAAATGGGTGTCGTACTCTTCGGCTAGGCGTGCAAAGGTTTTTTCAAATCGGCGGATAAATGCTGCGCCGTAGTTGGGTGGCAGTGTGATGCCGATCAGCATCGCCTCGGCGCCTGTGGCTTCGGTTTTCTCGATCATATCGCTGAGGTTTTCGGCCATTTGCTTTAATGACAAACCACGAAGGCCGTCATTGCCACCAAGCTCGATCATCACCAATTTTGGCTGTTCTTCCGCCAGGAGTTGATCGATGCGGCTGCGCCCGCCTAAGGTGGTGTCACCAGTGATCGCGGCGTTGCGTACGCTTAGCCCAGTGCGCTCGCGCAACAGATTGACCCAGCCGTCTTCTTCTTCGATGCCGTAGGCGGCAGACAAACTATCGCCAATGACCAGGATGTCGGCAGCCCAGCCTTTTTGCGGGGCCCATAGTGTCAAAGTGAGTAAAAATGCGGCCTTCAGCTTGCAATACACGCGTAATATCTCCAGTTTTTCACAGGTTTATCAACATGAAATGGGCACAGTGTGATTGAGGTTCAAGGCGTTTCCAAGGTCGTCCAAGATGCAACAGGCAAAAGTCTAACGCTTTTAGACCAGATCAACTTAACGATTGGTAAAGGTGAAGTGGTTGCGATCGTAGGTCCCTCTGGCTCCGGAAAAACCACCCTGATGTCCGTGATGGCGGGGCTGGACGGTATCACCAGTGGCGATATTAAGTTGATGGGACAATCGATGGCTGATCTTAGCGAAGATCAACGTGCCGAGATTCGACGTGGCCGCGTGGGCTTTGTGTTTCAGAACTTCCAGCTGATTGATGGCATGACTGCATTGGAGAATGTGCAGATGCCGATGGTGATTGCCGATGTCAAAGACTCCGAGTCGCGCTCGGCAAATCTGTTGTCTGAGCTTGGGCTGGGGCAGCGCCTACATCAAAGCGTCAATAAACTCTCTGGCGGCGAGCAGCAGCGGGTGGCTTTGGCGCGTGCCTTTGCGAGTGACCCACAGTTGCTGTTTGCCGATGAGCCCACCGGAAACCTCGATTCTGCAACGGGTGAGAATATTATTGAGGCGTTGTTTAAATTGCGAGAGCAAAAGGGCTGCACCTTGGTCATGGTGACCCACGATATTGAACTTGCAGCACGCTGTGATCGTCGCTATCAAGTGATCGCTGGCAAATTAGAAGAGCTGCCATGATTCGCGGTTTAAGACTCGCTTGGACGCAGGTGCGCCGCGATTTACGCGGCCGCGAAGCGCAAATCATCGTGTTGGCGCTGACTTTGGCGGTGACGGCTGTGGTCGCAGTCGGCGCGCTCAATGATCGCATTGCACGCGCGTTGCAAAATGAAGCCAATCAACTGATAGCCGCTGACGCACTGGTGCGTTCGTCGCAGCCTGCGCCACAGGCTCTGATTGATCAGGCGCTGTCGATGGGCCTCAGCACGGCGCAAACCGTTTCGCTGCCCACAATGATTTTCGATGAGGCGGATGATAGTGAGCTGACCATGCTAAAAGCGGTTAGTGACAGCTATCCATTGCGCGGTGAGGTGCGCTTGCGTCAGTCGATGTTGGATGATGCTGTCGTCGCCAACGGCGCGCCAAAACCGGGTGAGATTTGGGTGAGCCCTGAATTGATGGGGCAGCTTGACGTTGAGATGGGCCAAACGCTCTACGTCGGTGACAGCGAATTTACCGTTGCGGCGTTAATCGATTTTGAGCCAGATCGCTCTGGCGGTGTCTTTGGCTTGGCCCCACGCATCATGATTGGTTTTGATGATCTAGAGGCGACCTCTCTGATCGTCCCAGGCTCTCGCGTGCGTTACACCTTGATGATTGCCGGTGAGCGTGTGGATGAGTTCAAAGCATGGATTGCCGAGTCTGAGTTTGACCAAGATTACGCGCTACGTGATGTACGCGAAGCGCGGCCAGAGAGCCGCGGTGCATTGGATCGAATTGGAACATTCTTCAGTTTGGCCTCGATGGTGACCGTTTTAGTAGCGGGCTCGGCCATGTTGATCTCTGCACAAGATTTTGTGCGCCGTCAGGCCACCACAGTTGCGGTTTACCGCTGCATGGGCGCCAGTGGACGGCTAATCACTCAAATCAATATGATCTGGCTCTTTATTCTGGCCGTGCTCGGCTTCGTGCTGGGAAGCGTATTGGGCTGGCTGATTCAGTCCCAAGCGGCGGTATGGCTGCAGTCCGCGTTTAGCGTGCCACTAGAGGCTGCGCCAATTAGCGGCTTATGGCGTGCTGCCGCCACGGCACTACTGACGACCGTGGGCTTTGCTTATGCGCCGTTGGCCGGACTGACCCAAGTTAGCGTGATGTCGGTTTTGCGTTCAGAGCTCGCCATCCAGAGCGGCTCACGGGTGCGCACAATTATCTCCGTAACGCTGAGCTTTGCAGTGCTGGTTGCGTTGGTTGCTGGTGATCTCAAAAGTGGCGTCTACATGACGCTCGGTTTGTGGGGCACAGTACTACTGGTATTTGCCGCCGTTCGCTTGATCGCGTCGGTGGTTAAGCTGATTCGCAACCGTCTGCAGCCGGGCTGGCGACTTGGCCTTGGCAGTTATGCGAGACGTGGGGCATTGAGCGCGGCACAGTCAACCGCGCTTGCGATGGGGGTATTGGCGCTGGGGACACTCAGTTTGGTGGTCGAGGATCTACTCGAAACCTGGAGTATGGAATTGCCCGCAGATGCGCCAAACTATTTCATGCTCAATATCCAACCCGACCAAGAACAAGCCTTCCGTGACATGGTCGACGGCAATAGCCCAAAATCGCCGGTGCTTTACCCAGTGGTGAGGGGGCGTCTCGTTGCGATTAACGACGACACCGATGTGGCGAGATCTGAAGTGCGGCGCGAAGGCGGAGAGGACGGCCGTCGCCGCGAGTGGAATTTAACCTTTAGCGAAACACCGCGCACCGACAATCCAACCATCGACGGCGAGTGGTGGAGTGAGGCGGAAGCGACGTCTGTTGCCATGCTGTCAGTCGAGCGAGAAGTGGCGGAGGATTTCGGGATTTCGATCAATGACCGCCTGACCTTTCGCATTGCGGGCGCAGAAATGGACGCCACGGTGGTTCACATTCGCGATGTGAAATGGCAGAGCCTAAATGCCAACTTTTATGTGATCGGTACGCCCTTTGCGTTTAGAAATCAGCCTTATACCTTTCTGACCGCAGCCTATATTCCGCCAGAAAATGATCAGAATTTTAGAAATGAGTTGCAAACTTTCCCCGGGGTTAGCGCGATTTCAGTGTCCCAGATGATGGCCCGCGTGCGCTCATTGCTGGATCAAGCGAGTTTGGCGGTGCGAGCGGTGTTTGGGTTTGCCGTGTTGAGCGGTTTGCTGGTGCTTTGGTCTGCCGTCCATGCAACGCGTAGTTCGCGGGCGAAGGAAGTGGCGATTTTGCGAGTGCTTGGGCTCGATCATGCACGGATTCGCAAGACCTTATGGATCGAATACGCTGTTCTCGGTGGCGTGGCGGGTTTTGTCGGGCTGGCGATAGCGCAAATTATCGCTGCTGTGCTTGGAGTGTTTGTATTTGATCTCCCACTGTCGATCAACCTAACCGCCTGGGTCGTGACGTTGGTTTCGTGCTCTGTGCTCACGGCGTTAAGTGGTGGGCTGGCGCTGCGTGGGGTCATGCGCACTCCGCCAAATCGAGTACTGCGCGCAGAGTAGCAATTCGTTTGTGCACAATGTTTTACCCCAGCTATTTCGGGCTGCGTTAAACTGTGCGCTTTGTTTTTGAATGGGCGTGAACCTCGTGTCAGTCGCCCGGGTACAGGCGATTGCAAAGCGAAATTTACCAATTGGCCGCCTTAGCGCCAGATTCTGCCAAAGTCTGCGCCGAAATCAGTCGGCGCTATGCTATTGAGCCTCAAACGTTATCTGCATTGATGGATGCGGCGACGGTGGCTTGCCGAGAAGAAGCGTTGATGCTGACCGCAATTGATGCGGATCAGGATGCCGTGTGCGCAGCGCTCGGCAAATCAATCGATGATTTCAGCGGCATCGCGATCAGTCCCCAAGCGAAGCGATTGATTCAAAATCTTGCCGCATTCGAGTCGCTCAGTCAGCTGAATACCTCCGAACAAAGTACAGAGTCACTGCGACGACTACTGCTGGTAATGGTCGAGGATCCGCGCACGGTTCTGTTGGCGCTGGTGCGTCATATTCGATTGTTGCGAGAGGCTATTGCACAGCAGTCTGAGTGCGTGGCGATGCTTGCTCAAGCCGCAAGGCAGCTCTATGGTCCGTTGGCAGGGCGATTGGGCGTAGCACAGTTAAAGTGGGAGCTCGAAGATCTTTCGTTTCGAGTTTTAGAGCCCAGTGCCTACAAGTCCATTGCCAAGCGATTGGAGGAAAAGCGGCTCGATCGCGAAGCCTATGTTGAGCGTTTTATCGAGGATTTAGGGCAACGCTTGCGCGAGGTTGGCATTGACGGTTTCGAGGTTTCTGGGCGCGTCAAACACCTCTATAGCATTCACCGAAAAATGCAGAAAAAGGACCTGCGTTACGATCAGTTATTCGATTTGCGCGCGGTTCGACTGCTGTTGTCTAATGTTGCAGATTGCTACACGGCCTTGGGCATTGTACATGGCGCTTACGCGCCAATACCGGGGCAGTTTGACGACTACATCGGGCAACCCAAACCCAATGGTTATCAATCACTGCACACGGTGGTAATGGGGCCGAATAACAAGTCTGTCGAAATTCAGATGCGTACTTTTGATATGCACCGCGAGGCCGAACTGGGTGTCGCCGCGCATTGGCAGTATAAAGAGGGTGGCAATGACCAAAGTGCGCATCGCGTGGTGCAGCGCCTACGCGCCCTTTTGGAGCAGGGTGAGCTCGCTGACGAATTAAACTCAGAGGATTTATTTAGCGAGCGAGTATTTGCGTTAACACCGCGCGGGGATGTGATCGATTTAGCGCAGGGTGCGACGCCGCTGGACTTTGCCTATGCGATTCACACTTCCGTCGGTCATCGCTGTCGTGGTGCTAAAGTCAACGGCGGTATTGTGCCATTGACCTATGCGCTCAAAAACGCCGATAGCGTGGAAGTACTCACCAGCAAGGAAGAGAGCCCCTCGCGTGATTGGTTAATTCAGGATCTGGGCTATTTGCAGACCAACCGCGCGCGAAACAAAGTACGGCACTATTTCAATCAATTGGATCATGCTCAGCATCTTGAGGACGGGCGTGAGATTGTCGAGCGCCAGCTTCGACGCTTTGGGCTAGAGCTGGGCGATGTACAAAAGCTGGTGCAGCGCTTTCGTGTGGCCAATCCAGATGATGTTTATGTCGGGGTTGGTCGGGGCGAAATTTCAGCGACACAGCTCATCGCGGCCTTGGAGCACATCGTATCGCCGCCGGCGGAAATTACCACGCGCAAAAAGCGCGCGACCACGACCTCGAAAAGTGACGTTCATGTACAAGGGGTCGGGCAGCTGCTCACTCAGCTTGCATCGTGCTGTCAGCCCGTTCCAAATGAGCCGATTGTGGGGTTGATTACCAAAACCAAGGGAGTGTCGATTCATCGCAGCGATTGCATCAATATGCTCAACTTACCCGACAGTGAGCATCATCGATTGATTGAAGTGAGCTGGGGTGAGGAGCCTGAGCGCAATTATGCGGTGCGCTTGCAGCTGGAAGCGTATCGACGGGACGGGCTATTAAGAGATATTGGCCAAGTGCTGGCCAACAGGAAGGTTAGGTTGCTCGATATCCAGTCGCACTATGACGACGCGCAAGACACGCAGTTTATGACACTTGAGGTAGAGCTTTCAGATTCAAATGCGCTAGGTGTGTTGCTTCATCAGCTGCATGCATTGCCCAATGTTATTTCGGCCAAGCGAGGGCGCTGAAACGTTTGCATTTTTGCGCTACATGTGACTGGGCGATTTTGTCATCTGCTCTAGATGCGCCATCATATTTTCGAAACTGCGGGTCAGTCGCTTTGCCGCATGGCTTTGGCCTTTGACCGCATCGGTGATTTCGCGGATTTGTGATGTCGTCAGTTCGTTGTTTTGACTCAGTTGCTTGAGTTCGTCGTCGTAGCCGGACATTCGCTCGGTCAGTCCTGTAAATCGCTGCAATACGGCGTCTAGCTCGTTGGCGGCCTTGTCTGTGTCAATTTTGAGTTGCGAAATTTCTTGGGCGACATTTGAAGTGGCTCGGGTGCTTTCTAAAGCCAATATGCGTACCTCATCGGCCACTACCGCAAAGCCTCGGCCAGCGCTCCCCGCACGGGCCGCTTCGATTGTGGCGTTGAGAGCCAATAGATTGGTTTGTTCAGACAGTTCGTCGATGATTGCGTTGACGTTACTAATGGCTTTGGAACGACCTTGCAGGTTTTGAACCGCCTCTGTGACGGAATTCATCTCTACTCGTATCGACTCAATGACACCCCAGAGCTCGCCTGTTCTATTTTGAGTGGATATGACTGCTTCGGTGGTAATGTCCGACACGTCTGAGGCTTTGATCGTCGACCCTTCAATGTGCGAGGTCAGTGTTGTAATGGCGTTGACCTCTTCAAACAGCTCGGCAACTTGGTTGGCGTGCTGTGATAGCCGCTCTTGATTACTCTCGAGCAGATTGTTTTGTGCCAGCAATTCTCGGCTTTGTAAATCGAGCTCTGATACCCGTGTTTGGAGCTTTGAGGTTTCGGATTCCAGCTCGTTGATGTATGCGCGCAGTTCTGCTCGCTCGACATGGCTAAGTGATTCGATCCAGTGTGTGTTAAGCTGAGCCTTAGTTCTGATTGTGACCAGCTTGCGTTTGGTCGTTTCAACATAGAACAGCACAAAGCTAGATATGACAGCGATTAATCCAAGCGTGATGGTGGTCGTTTGGTTGATCTGAAACACCGCACTGACCAAGAGCCCGCTATTGGCAATGAGGCCTATCGGGGTAATCAAAGAACTCTGTGGTAAGAACTTGCTCATATCCAATCGCTATTTTGTCGTTATCGATGCGTCTAGCCGCAACGAGCGCTATTTTTTGAGCAATTGTGGACTGAACTGTGAGCGGTGCCTCAGATGGGCAGGTCGCCCAGTAGTTCGGCTCTCCAGCCTTGTGTCAGTCGTGACTGTTCTGGATTGAGTAGCGCTTTTTGATAATCATCACGATTGGCCACAAGGCTGACTGACACGTGCTTGGCTTCGCAACGGCTGGCAATGTGTAGCTTGAGTGTATTGATCGCCGATTTGTCACTGGCACTGGGCTTGCGCGGTTTGATTCGGGTGTGGGTCGGCGCCTCAGGCAGTGATTCTAAAGCGGCTTTCAATTCAGCCAATAAGTTGTTTTGTCCGAGGTACCGCTTGTAGTAACGCTGCTTCTGAATGCCTCTGGCGAGGCTGCGGTGCTTTGCCATCAGCAGCAGGGCGTCGTCATCGAAAATCCACTTCTTCGGCACGTCCAGCGAAATGGCAATTCGTTCTCGCCAAGCGGCCAACGCCTGTCCAGCTGCCAACTCTCGATCATGACTTAAATGTAGTGCACCGATCTTTTGCCAGGCGCTCTCAGGGTCTGTCCCTGGACTTGGTTGATACTGCGCTGTGCACTCTTCTTGATACCAGCGTTGCTTTTCATCGCTCAGTGACGACGCCAGAGACGAATGAATTTCGATTAAATATTCGACATCCTCACTGGCATAAGTTAGCTGATCGTCGCTTAGAGGGCGGGCGGACCAATCACTTTGGGTAGAGCTTTTGTCGAGCGAAACGCCAAGTAGCGACTGGGCTAAGTTTTGATAGCTCACTTGGCTCGCCTCATTTTGAAATGCGTAGGCCAACTGAGTATCTAGGTAGCGCAGTGGGCGTAACCCGATGCCGTCGAGCAGGGTGTAGTCTTGACTGCCAGAGTGCAGAATCACCTGTGCATCAGCAAAAATTTCGCACAGAGGCGCTAAGCTTAAAGACGATTGGACGTCGATTAATGCAATTGGCAAGCTGTTTGCTGAGACTTGAATGAGATTGAGCTGCGGGAAGTAGGTATCTCGCCGCGTAAACTCAGTGTCAACGGCCAGTAAATAAGGCTTTTCGTGCCCTTGTGATCTTAAAGATTGACACCAGTTACTTAGCGTTGCAGAGTCAGAGATCAGTTGAAATTTCGAATTTGACGATTGAGATTTTGACAATCGAACGTCCGGTACTTGACATTAACTGGACAGAAATCATAACAGTGAATCACGAACAGAGTTTAGGTTTGTAATGGGAGACCAAGATCAAAGAGGCGAGCCGCAAGTCACCCCAGGTGCTGCGGTTGCCGAACCAGAACAAGACGTTCGACCCCCTCGGAAGTACAAGGTAGTGTTGCTCAATGATGACTACACGCCGATGGAGTTTGTTGTCGAGGTATTACAGAATTTCTTCAGTATGAATAAAGACAGTGCCACGCAAGTGATGTTGCAAGTTCATACTCAAGGTAAGGGCGTTTGCGGCATTTATAGCCGTGATGTGGCTGAAACTAAGGTCAGTCAAGTCAACCATTTTGCCCGTCAGAGTCAACATCCTCTGATGTGCGAAATGGAAGAAGAGTAAGGAGTAAGCGGTGCTCAGTAAAGAACTCGAAATTACACTCAACAATGCATTTAGAGATGCAAAGCAAAATCGACATGAGTTTATGACGGTCGATCACTTGCTGCTGGCGTTGTTGGACAATCAATCTGCAATCTCTGTTTTGCAAGCGTGTTCTGCAGACATTGCCAGTCTTCGCGACGAGCTGACCAATTACATCGAAAAAAACACACCGATGTATGAGGAAGAGGACGACCGCGATACGCAGCCGACGCTCGGTTTTCAGCGAGTGCTTCAGCGTGCCGTGTTTCATGTTCAGTCGTCCGGGCGCAAAGAGGTCAAGGGCGAGAATGTACTCGTGGCCATTTTTGGCGAGCAAGATTCGCATGGCGTGTATCTGTTAAACAAACAAAACGTTACGCGTCTCGATGCGATCAACTTTATCTCCCACGGTACCACTAAAGACGGTGATGATGAGCGGGATATAGAAGATTTAGGGATCGATCGGGAGCCCGGTCAAAAGGCGGATGCCAAACCATTGCAGCAGTATGCGACAAACCTCAACGAAAAGGCGCAAGAGGGAAAAATTGACCCCTTAATTGGTCGAGATCATGAGGTGGAGCGCACGGTGCAGGTGCTGTGTCGTCGGCGTAAAAACAACCCGTTATTGGTCGGCGAGGCTGGTGTCGGTAAAACCGCGATTGCAGAAGGTTTGGCCAAACGAATTATTGACGACGATGTGCCCAATGTTCTGAAGGACGCAGTGATCTATTCACTGGACCTCGGCGCGTTGGTTGCTGGCACCAAATATCGTGGCGACTTTGAGAAGCGCCTCAAGGCCATTCTTGGCCAACTTAAAGACGAGCCAGAAGCGATTTTGTTCATTGACGAAATCCACACGATAATCGGTGCGGGCTCCGCCTCTGGTGGGGTGATGGATGCGTCGAATCTCATCAAGCCAATGTTGGCCAGCGGTGAGCTCAAGTGCATCGGTTCGACCACCTATCAAGAATTCCGTGGCATCTTTGAGAAAGATCGTGCACTGGCACGTCGATTCCAGAAAATTGATGTGGTAGAGCCATCGGTTAGTGACACCATTAAAATTCTTGAAGGTCTCAAGCCTCATTTTGAGTCGTTCCACGATGTGAAATACAAGCCAGAGGCCATTCGCGCAGCAGCAGAGCTTGCGGCCAAGTACATCAATGACCGCTTTTTGCCAGACAAGGCCATTGATGTCATCGACGAGGTCGGTGCAAGCCGTCGCATGCAGCCAGAAGAGTCGCGTAATGACGTGATCAGTTTGGAGGACGTCGAAGCCATCGTCGCCAAGATTGCTCGTATCCCTGAGAAAACCGTTTCGAAGAACGATACTGACAAATTGCGCAACCTTGAGCGTGATCTGCGCATGATGATTTACGGTCAAGACGAGGCTGTGGAGACATTGGTGTCATCGATCAAGCTCGCGCGCTCTGGCCTTGCCAACGAAGATAAGCCAATTGGGTCGTTCTTATTTGCGGGGCCAACCGGTGTGGGTAAGACCGAAGTGACTAAGCAGTTATCGTCGATTCTCGGCATTGAACTGCTTCGATTTGATATGTCTGAGTATATGGAGCGTCATACGGTTTCGCGTTTGATTGGTGCACCTCCTGGTTACGTCGGCTACGATCAAGGTGGGCTGTTGACTGATGCGGTGCTGAAGTCGCCACATTCTGTCGTCTTACTTGATGAAATCGAAAAGGCGCATCCCGAGGTCTTCAACTTGCTGCTGCAGGTGATGGATCACGGCACCTTGACTGACAATAATGGACGTAAGGCCGACTTTAGAAATGTGATTTTGGTGATGACAACCAATGCTGGCGCTGAGTCGTTAAGCCGCCGCTCAATGGGCTTCTCGCAGCAGGATCACGCATCAGATGCGATGGAAATTATCAATCGCAGCTTTACGCCTGAATTTAGAAACCGCCTTGACTCGATTATCCAGTTCAAACCGCTGCACAAAGACACCATTGGCAGTGTAGTGGACAAGTTCATCTTGCAGCTTGAGGCGCAGTTGGCAGACAAGCACATCGAGATTGAAGTCGCCGCGGATGCTCGTGAATGGCTTGCTGAGAAGGGCTTTGACAAAGCAATGGGGGCAAGACCGATGACCCGCGTGATTCAAAATGCGATCAAACGGCCATTGTCGAATGAGATTCTGTTTGGTGCATTGACCGAAGGTGGCAAAGTAAAAGTGACCGTCGACGCGGAAAAAGATGAGTTGAAGCTCGACTGTGAGCCCTACAAAGCGAGTGAGAAGCCTCAGCAAGAAATGGTCTAAAATAAAAAAGCCCCGCATTCACGGGGCTTTTTTCATGGGCTGATCGTCTTAGCGACTGCGGTAGACGATGCGGCCTTTGGTCAGGTCGTAAGGCGTCAGCTCGACGGTCACTTTGTCGCCTTTCAAAATACGGATGTAGTTTTTGCGCATTTTGCCAGAGATGTGCGCAGTCAACTGATGACCATTCTCGAGCTCTACACGAAACATCGTATTTGGAAGGGTTTCAGTGATCGTGCCCTCCATTTGGAGCGCGTCTTCTTTCGACATATATTTACCAAGAATAAATAAAAACGACCATTATCCGCTAAAACTATCTCAATTTCAAAGTCAAGAGTTTATTGATTGCTCATTTTTTAGGTTGGCGAACCAAGTCTTGGCGGAAATTTTCAAGTCGCAGCCCAAGTCCGGTGAATTGGATGTGGTGATCCAATGCCAGCGCAAGCTCCATGTCGCGGGCGCGAACAGCATTGGCCAGTAGTGGTGTTTTGCCGGTGCTACACCAGTTGATCAAGGGTTCCATCAAGCGAGTTAACGCCGCAACCGCCGTCTCATCATTGTCGTTTGAGCTACTGCCATCGGAGCCATAAATCAGATGGGAAAGATCTTCGATATCCACACACGCCGCATCGAAAAATGGCATAAAAGACTCAGGCATCAGGAGGTTGATCGGCAGGTTGCACATGAGTATGTGGCGCGGGCCGTCGGGGTGATTCTTTAGCCCGTGGCGATTGAGTTGAGCGCTAATTCGCCTAGCTTCATCACCCGCCCTTACAAACGGTACCATCACCGAGACATTGCCAAAGCCGAAACGTTCACGCACGTTGTAGATTGCTTGGCACTCGTACTCAAACGAGCTTTTATGGGTGTCGGACAAATACCTCGCAGCGCCACGCAAGCCAAGTGTTGGGTCACGCTCTGGAATCTCCAGCTGTGTGCCGCCAAGCAGCGTTAGCAGATCGTTCGACGTGAAGTTCGATAGCCTGACAATCACTTCACGGGGATAGAATGCAGCCGCAACCGAAGCAATGGACTCGGAGAGGCGGCCTAAAATAAATTGGCCTAAATCGCGAAATCCAGCGATTCGCCGGTTGACCAATTTGATGGCATCGCCCTCGATAAGATCGAGGTGCTCGGCGAGGTCCGGGTGTACCCCGATCACCGAGCGGTAAATATGTTCTAACTCCAGCACCACCCGCTCTGCGCCGTCCAAGTGCGCGGCAGCCAGTGCTAAGCTGGGTCGGGATAGGCTGATCATCAGCGGTTTGTGATCAGCCATTTCGAGTTTTTGTGTCCATGGCTGGGCGGGCGGCGTTGTGCCTTGAGAACGCCACGCCACAGCAATACCGTCTAGCCCGCAGCCAAGGGTAATCACTTCGCCATCTTTGAACATATCGGTAACCTGCTCCCGGGCAATGAGCATTGGAATGCCGAGATCCCGCACGATACGAGCGCCTCGGCTGGTTGCGGCACCATTTTCGACAATAACGCCCGCCAAGCCTTTTAGCTGGTCTGCCCACTCCGGTTCTAGGCTGGTGGTGACTAGAATGTCGCCAGGTTTGAGCTGGTCTGCTTCCGCGACATCATCTAGCACTCGTGTTTCACCGGTGGCGATGCCGCGGCCAATCGCTCGCCCACGAGCCAAGATGTGATCGGCTGATGCCGTGGTGTCATAGTAGTCCTCTGCAGAGAACGCGCTGAACCCCGTTAGATGCTCAACACGCGAGATTACCAATTCGCCACTGTTGGAATCGATGGCCCACTCGACGGCTAGGGGCAGGGCAATGCGGTGGTTTTGTTTGACCAGCTCCTCTAGTGCAATCGCGATTTTTCCGAGCTCTAGAAGCTGTGCTTCAGTCAGGCAAAATTTGTCGGCATCTTCTGCGGGAACTCGGACTTCCCTGACTTGAAATCCCGTGAGGCTGTCCGCTTGATATACTAACTTTCGCCGTTTGCTGCCGAGCGTGCTCGAGAGGATTGAGGCGTGATTGTCAGCGATTTTTGGTTTGTAGAGCACAAACTCATCGGGAACGATGCTGCCTCGGTAGATCAAATCGCGCAGACCGTAATTGGCATTGATGACCATGGCATTGCTCCAACCGGTATCTGGGTCGGAGGTGAACATTATGCCCGATGACGTCCGGTCTGCATGGGCCATTTTCTGGATGACCAACGAAAATCCAGTTGGGATCGGCGGCAGGTTATTGTGCAAGCGATAGGCGATGGCGCGATCAGTGAACAGGGTTGCGTAGGCGCGCTTGATGTGTGCGATCACCTCGTCCAGCCCTGCAATGTTCAAAAAACGCGTGTCAGTGCCGGTGACGCTAGAAGATACGTCTGCGTCTTGGGCGCAGGAGGGCCGTAACCAGACTTCGGGTTCAGCGCCGTATTGCGATTCCATGCGGTTATAGGCGTTGACGATGGCGCGGGTGACTTCCTCGGGCCAACTGGCATGCATGATTGAAGAGCGCACCTTATTGCCTGCTAAAAACAGGCGGTGCAGGTCGGTCTCTGAAATATTTAGCCGCTCGACAATCGAGTTTTCAAGGTTGTCGTGAGCCAAGCATAGGCGCAGCACTTCAGGTGTGACGATAAATCCGTAGGGTACCGTGATCTTCTGATGCTTCAAATCGGCATAGAAAGTTGAGATCGTTGTTGCTTCCTCGCCAACGTAGGATTCTAACTCTGTATTGACACTACCAAAATCCAGTATCAGGGGTGGCGCAGATGCGTTGTGCTCGTTCATACTAGAGAGCTTATCTATATTTTGAGCTTTGTCGATGGCAAATCGTAATCGTAAAGTATTTAGTCAAAACTGGGGGGCATTGGTGCACGATAGCGCGCTCTCGGATTTGATGGCGCTTTACGAGGAGAACTATCGATTGATGCGTCGCTTGTGTCCTTTTTTGCCCAGCGCAGAGCTGCATTGTTATCAATCACATTTACCAAAAGGCATGGATCTTCTGCTCAATGTGATTGACTGCTCAAAGTACACATCGACGGTTCAACTGAGCTACTACAAACCCGGTCATACAAGGTCAAGCTTTGCGCCCGACCTTCGTATTCGTATCTATCACGATGCACGCGTCGCAGAGGCAATGTCGGGTTTAATCCACGGTTTGCGCTATGAAAAACGCGCGGAAAGAGAGCTGGCAGCCAGCTGGAAGTTGAATCGATTTTTGTACAAATGGCTGGGCTTTTGCGTGCGTCAAGGGCACCAGTTTTCCGACCATGTCTATGGCGTAAGCCCACTGCCGATCCAAACCAACAAAAAATAAATCTGAGGAGCTGTCCTATGAGTCTGTTGTTTGAACCGATCAATCTGGGAGGCGTCGCACTTCGCAATCGCGTGGTGATGACGTCAATGCATACCGGTCTTGAGGACAAGCGCCAGCGTTTGCCAGATTTGGCGAGATTTTATCGAGAGCGTGCTGAAGGCGGGGTTGGTTTAATCATCACCGGTGGCTTTTCGCCCAATTGGCGCGGCATTTTGTATCCAGGGGCAGGGACCGCACGGTATTGGTTCAGTCTAAAGGGACACGAGCAAGTCACTGACGCCGTGCACGGTGCCGGCGGCAAGATATTTTTGCAACTGCTACACGCTGGTCGCTACTCTTATCATCCGCTGGCCCAGTCGGCGAGTGCGTCAAAAGCGCCAATCAATCGCTTCGCCGCGCAGGCCATGAGCCATCGGCAAGTAAAGTCACTGATCAACGACTATGTCATCAGCGCCAAGCGGGCAAAGAAAGCAGGTTACGACGGTGTTGAGATTATGGGTAGCGAGGGCTATTTGCTCAATCAATTCCTCGCCAAACGGACCAATCAACGCACGGACGAATACGGCGGTTCACATGAAAACCGCATGCGCTTGCCGCTGGAGGTCATGGCAGCGGTGCGCAAAGCCATGGGGGCCGACTTTGGAATCATCTTCCGTACCTCGATGCTGGATTTGGTCGAGGATGGCCAAACCGCCGATGAAA
>JABXHR010000157.1 GCA_013373515.1 Gammaproteobacteria bacterium
CAGCCCTTGAGCAAACCCGACATAAAGCCATCGCCCGCGCCAAGGACGTTAAATACTTCAATGGGTAGCCCCTCGCCCGACTCGCCATCATCTAGATTGCTAGAGACCTCATCGGTAAACGCCACTGCCCCCATTGGGCCGCGTTTGCACACCAATACGGCTGCGGGGTTGAGCTCGCGCACTTTGCGTAGCGCAGCAATGGTATCGGTGCTGCCACCTGCAATATGGAACTCTTCTTCGGTGCCGACGATTAAATCGAAATAGTGCAGCGTGCTCTGCAGCTTGGCGGTCACCGCCTCAGACTCGATAAATCGGCTTTCGCCATCACCATGCCCCGCCAAGCCCCAGAGATTGGGGCGGTAATCGATATCAAGCGCAGTGCGACAGTCGTGCTGACGCGCAAGTTCAAGCGCTTTGAGCACAGCCGCTTCGGTGCGAGGATTGGACAAATGCGTACCGGTGACGCAGACCGAACGACTGCTGGCAATAAACGCGGGATCGATATCGTCTTCGCACAGCGCCATATCGGCACAGTTTTCACGGTAAAAAATCAGCGGGAATTGCTCTGAATCGCGAATGCCCAGTAAGACCAGCGCGGTGAGTCGCTCGGGATCGGTGACCAAGCCGTCGGTGTTGACGCCTTCGGCTTGTAATTGCTCACGAATAAAACGCCCCATATGCTCATCGCCCACACGGCTGATCAGCGCAGATTTCACGCCCAAGCGCGCAGTGCCCGCGGCGATATTGGTAGGCGAGCCACCAATATACTTCTGAAAACTGCCCATATCTTCCAGCCGACCACCGACTTGTCCGCCATAAAGATCGACGCTGGCTCGTCCAATGGTGATGAGATCGAGCGTTTTTTGCATGCCTAAACCTTTACTGTTTGTCCTGTTTGCGCGGATTTAAGTGCGGCTTCGGCCAACTCAATGGCGCGCAATCCATCTTGGCCACTGGGCACTTCAATGTCCGCTCCCCCCAGCCATTGAACGAAGGTTTCGATCTCGGCTTGATAGGCTTCGGTGTAGCGCGTCATAAAGAAGTTATGCAGCGGGCCACGGCTGTAGCCCGATTCTGCAGCGATTTCAACGCCGGTGATTCTGGGATTGTCGGCACTGACCATGCCATTGGCGCCGTGCACTTCCAAGCGCTGGTCATAGCCGTAGGTCGCACGGCGTGAATTGGTAATCACACATTGTTTACCGCTGTCGGTGGTCAATATCGCCATGGCGGTGTCGTAATCGCCAGCCGCACCAATTTCTGAGTCGACCAACACCGAGCCCGTGGCCATCACACTGACCGGTTCCTCGCCCAACATAAAACGCGCCATATCAAAATCGTGGATCATCATGTCGCGAAAAATACCGCCGGAACGCTTGATGTAATCGATCGGCGGTGGCGCTGGATCGCGCGAGGTAATCTGCACCTGTTCGACCGCGCCAATGCAACCGCCTGCAATCGCTTGCTGAGCAGATTTAAAATGCGGATCGAATCGGCGGTTGAAACCGATCATCAGCTTGGCCCCTGTCTGTGCGACGACCTCAATACACCGGCGAACGCGTTCAACATCGAGATCGATGGGCTTCTCGCAGAAAATCGCTTTTCCTGCCCTCGCAGCGGCCTCAATTAGATCAGCATGAGTGTCCGTAGAGGTTGCGATCAGCACTGCATCAATCTCGGCAGAGGCAATAAGTGCCTCAACTGTGGACGTTTGACAGCCGTACTGATCAGCGATGCGCTGGGCTGCCTCTGGATAAGCATCTGCCACCGCTGCCAACTGTGCACCTCGGGAAAATGCGATGGCTTTGGCATGTACTTGACCAATCCGCCCTGCGCCAAGCAAGGCAATACGAATACTCATAAAATTTCCTCAAGGTTGCGAGAGTCTTCAAGACCGATATGTGCGCATCACATGGACCAACATTGCATCACAACCAACCTATTTTTGCAACCGATTGCAAAAATCAAAAATCGACGATACTGTTTTGGCCAAATGCTTATCCGCTAACGCGTAAAACAACGCGATACAATGATGCAATCCATTGAACTGAACCTGATCATGAGCCAAGCAATCACAGGCAGCTGTCTATGCAGTGAAGTGCGCTACCAAGTCGATGCCATCGCCCCTACAGCAGCACACTGCCATTGCACCATGTGCCGCAAATTTCATGGCGCAGCATTCGCCACGCTTGTACCCAGCCAAAACTTTCGCTGGGTATCGGGCATTGAGTGTGTCCGTGAATACACCGCAGAGAACGGAACAATCCGCAGCTTTTGTAGGCGTTGCGGCAGTAGCCTAGGGTTTCGATCCAAAGGTACACCCGTCGACCAGATGGAGGTGGCGATTGCTACCTTGGATCAAGACATACAGATCACACCTGAGGCGCATATTTTTACCAACTATAAAGCCAATTGGTTTCAGCTTAGCGATGACGTCGCACACCACCGCGAAGGCAAATCCTAAACCGATTCCCAGCCACCGCTGGCTTGTGAACGATAGATCGCATCCACCACCTGATGCACTACTAGGCCGTCCTCAAAAGTGGGATAGCGATTCTCGCCCATGGCAATCGCCGTGAGAAAGTCCTTCTGCTCGATAATGATTTGATCTTGATAGCCAGTGCCGTGGCCGGGACCGAGGTTAAAGGCCACATAATCTGGATGAGCAGGGTTGGTGAGAATCTTCTTAAAGCCCTGCTGCTCTGGCGCGTCGCCATGCTTGTAGAGCCAGAGCGCATTTTGATCTTCTTGGTCGAAGCGCAGTGTGCCGAGCGTGCCCTGCACTTCGTAGCAATAACCCATCTTGCGGCCATGCGCCACGCGGGTGGACATGAGGTAACCCATCGCCCCACCTGCAAAGCGACACAAAAAATGCGCATGATCGTCATTTGTGACGGGCTTGCCGCTGCGCACACTGTGCACGGTTTGGTAGTGCGCCACCAACGACTCGATGTCACCGCCTAACGCCAGCATCATATTGATCGGATGCGGTGCAAGGTCGCCCAAATTGCCATTTGCCAGCCCCTCGTAGCGCCATTCAAACGGGGCAGTGCCGTCGGCACTAAAATCTTCGGCATGTTCGGCACGTACGTAAATTACGTCGCCAATCTCACCGGCAGCCACCAGCTGACGGGCATATTGCGTGGCCGGCGTGCGCACGTAGTTAAACCCAATCATATGAATAACGCCCGCGGATTTGGCTGCCGTCGCCATAGCCTCGGCATCCTCAAGACTGAGCGCCAGTGGCTTTTCGCAAAACACATGCTTGCCCTGCTCAAAGCAAGTCATGGCAATGTCGTAATGCGTATCTTGCGGCGAGGCAATCACAACCGCCTCAACAGCGGGGTCCGACACCACTTCGCGCCAATCACCCGTGTGACGGGCAAAGCCCAGCGCTTTGGCCGCACGCGCAGCACTCTCTGGGTTAGAGGTGGCGATCATCTCGCAAATAGGCCGCAGCTCGGTGTTAAATGACGCCCCCACCGCCTGCATCGCCACCGCGTGTGCCTTGCCCATATAGCCCGAGCCGATCAGGCCCATTCCAATTGGTTTAGTCATCGTTATCCTGTGAACAAAGGGGCTGATTCAGCCCCAAAAACAACCATAGTGATCAAGATCGACTATCGCTAAGAACTCCATAACACTCTGCACCTTGGGGACAGGTTCGTAGCGATGCCACTTCATATCGGCCCGCATCCAATAGAGCTTTCAAATGCGTTGAGACTTCACAAAGGTCGCCTTGGCGACGGCACCCGCCATTTTCTGGCCCGGGTCGTTCCAAACCGGTCTAATTTCAAAGATTTCAATGCTTTGCCCTCCCACTCTAAAGCCGATGTCCAGCTCTGAACGTACATGCGCTGGCGGACGGCGCTTGTCGACAAAGGCCGCCACTTCTTTTTCGATCTTTTTGATCTCAAATTCACTAAATGCCATAGAGGTTTTTACACCGTGCCGCCCAAAGACCCTTCAAGCTCGGCGAGCTCTTGACCACCGGCCATCAGCTCTTGCAACTCTTCTGGATTGATCTCACCCTTTTTAGCGGTACCGAGCGTGCGGCCTCGATTGAGCACGGTAAATCGATCACCCACCGCCATCGCGTGGCGAACATTGTGCGTGATAAACACCACGCCGATTCCCTCTTTGCGCACCTTATCGACCGTGGCCAGTACATTAGACGTCTGGCGTACGCCGAGCGCAGAGGTGGGCTCATCGAGTATCAGTACTTTGGCACCGAAATACACGGCGCGCGCAATCGCCACGGTTTGACGCTCACCGCCAGACAAGGTACCGACCGCTTGATCGGGCCCGCGCAGATTGATGCCCATTTTGCGCATTTCAGCCATGGTGGTTTCATTGGCCATCTCGATATCGAGACGCTTGAATAGCCCCGACCCCTTGGTCGGCTCACGGCCCATCCAGAAATTTCGGGTCACGGACATCAATGGGATCATGGCAAGGTCTTGATACACCGTCGCGATGCCTGCTGCCATCGCATCACGCGGACTTTCAAAGGTGACGGTTTTGCCTTGGACCACCATTTCACCGGCTGAAGGCTGATGCACGCCCGACATAGTTTTAATAAAAGTGGACTTACCCGCGCCGTTGTCGCCAAGCAGGCAATGGCACTCGCCGGGATGCACATCAAAGGAGACGCCCGCCAGCGCAATCACATTGCCAAAGTGCTTTTCGATATTGCGCATTTCTACGATTGGTGTGGACATTATCTTTCCCCCGTGACGCGCTTGCGAATCATGTTGTTAAACAGTACCGCCACCAACAGCATGCCGCCGAGGAACACCAAGTACCAATCCTGATCGATATTGGTGTAAGACAGCCCAATCAACACCATGCCAAAGATAATCGAGCCAAAAAACGCCCCTATCGCCGAGCCGTAGCCGCCGGTGAGCAAACAGCCCCCGATCACCGCCGCGATAATCGCTTCAAATTCTTTTTGGAAGCCCCGACGCGCATCGGTCGAACCGGCATCCAAGACTGTAATCACCGCCACCAACGCCGCACAGCAGGCGGTTGCGATAAAGAGGCCAGTTTTCACTTTTTTAACAGGCACGCCAGAGTTTGATGCCGCGTTTGAATCGCCGCCCGCCGCAAAAATCCAGTTACCCACCGGGGTGCGTAACAAAACCCACGTGGCAATTGCGGTGACAATCACAAACCAGAAGATCTCTACAGGGATGCCCGACACTTTTGGCGTGCCGTTCTTAAAGGTGTCAATCAACCCCTTCTCGGCCAGCCAAACAAACAACCCTGGAAAGGCATCGCCACTGAACAAATTCACCACAAATCCATCGCCAGCGGCATCGCGCACACCGCGCAACTGCGTTGAGCCTTCGGTGGCGACCTTCAAACCGACCAAGGTCGCGCCGCGTAAAATAAATAGAAATGCCAGCGTGACGATAAACGACGGCAAGCCGGTACGCAGAACGATTTGCGCGTTGATCAAACCACCTGCTGCTGCAGCGGCAAAGGCACACAAAATAGCGATAAACACTG
Organism: Gammaproteobacteria bacterium; assembly: GCA_013373515.1. GTDB lineage: Bacteria > Pseudomonadota > Gammaproteobacteria > JABXHR01 > JABXHR01 > JABXHR01. The sequence goes on from JABXHR010000157.1 coordinate 5,512, forward strand.
GCATATTCAGCGCGGTAATGCAGGCACCGAATACCAAGCCAGAAAACGCCACCATCGACCCCAGCGACAAATCAAACTCGCCGCCAATCATCAGTAGCGCCGCACCAGCAGCCAAGATGCCCAGCTGTGCCGCAGGCTGCATAAAGTTCATCACCCCAGCGAGGGTAAACATCGATTCGTCTGCCACGATCAAAAAGAACACCGTGACCAAAACCACCCCAGCAATCGCCCCAAGCTCTGGGCGTTTCATCAAGCGCGCAAAGAAGGTCTCTTCGCGAATGCGCTCGTCTCCCATCATTTGTTCGTTCTGCGTCATAAATCCTCTCGAGCCTGTTTCTCTATGTCATCTCAAAAAAAAGGCGGGCGCTACGGCCCGCCTCTGTGCAACTAAGGTTGCTTGGAGCCGTTTAGATTAACGGATACCCTTTGCAGACAGCTCGACCACCTGGCCTGCTTTGTCTTGAGTGATGAGGTTTGGACCCGAAGGCACGTTGCCGCCGGGAACCAAGCCATACTCAGCGTGCAGCGCCAAGAACGCCACTGGCAAGTAGCCTTGCAGATACTGCTGCTGGTCAATTGCGAATGCGGCCTCGCCGTTTTTGACCATTTCTAGGAAGTTGGCTGACAAGTCAAATGATGCAACATTGACGCTTCCAGCGCGCCCAACGGCCTTGACAGCTGCGACCGAGGGCTCACCGGCCAAAGACGCGCCGAGTGCAACCACGGTGTCGATGTCGCCGTCAGAATCGAGGGCTGCTTTCACCTTCGCTTCGATCTCTGCTGGATCGTTGCCCGTTGGCAATACCGTGACCGAGCTGCCGAAGCCATCTTCAAAGCCCTTACAACGCAAGTCGAGTGCAACATTGCCCACTTCGTGGTTGACACACAGACCTTTGCTGCCGCCCATTGACGCGAGCTTCTTACCTGCGGCAAGACCTGCACTGTACTCGTCTTGGCCGACATGTAACAACGCACCGAGTGATTCAGCAACGTCTGAACCAGAGTTCATCGAGATCACCGGAATGCCTGCAGCAACCGCTTTCTGAATTGATGGGCCAAGTGCATCAGCATCAGGGATTGAGACAACGATACCATCGGGCTCTTGGTTGACTGCAGCATCGATTAGCTGGCTCATCGCGACCATGTCGAATGTCTCTGGTGCGCGGTAATCTACGTTTGCGCCGGTGTGTTCTGCGGCTTTATCAACGCCGTTCTTTACCACACCCCAGAAAGGGTCATTCGCCTGACCATGACTCACAACAATGATATCAGCGGCCATCACTGGCGCGGCTAGAACCAACGCCGCAACTGCTGAACCAATTGCTTTTAAGTTGAATTTCATGATTCCTCCAATAGAAACAGTAATTAGGGTCGGGTAATTGCCCGACTGTCTCAATTTGTATCAAAGCCAAAATTTTTTTGCAACCGGTTTCACATGAAAAGATACGATCACTGATGATTCGACTTTCCATCGTCGCCAATAAATGGTTCGAAGTCAGCCTCTCAGAAATACACAGCACAGTCACTAGCTTAGAATGCCAAACCCTTAGTATTACCGAGCAAATCAAAGCATATAACCAGCTATTATTATATTTTTCATAACCTTAGGAATCAGACCTATCAAAGTTATCGCTCGAACCAACCACACTGCCTCACAGGCAACGGATCAGAGGAGCTAACGCCACTGACAAGCCACAATGGTGACTGATCACTGCCCGTCACCCTCTCACACACCTCAACACAGCTAAAGAACCCGGATTTTTGCAACCATTTAGGAAACGGTTGCAAAATTATTGAAATTGCGTCACCTTGTGCGCAATATTGTTTACGAATTTCGTGGAGCGTATGGCAATCACCCTCTCAGATGTCGCGGCCAAAGCGGGCGTATCACGCTCGGCGGTGTCGCGCACCTTTACCGAAGGGGCCAGCGTGTCAGAAAAGACCCGCAAAAAAGTCCTCAAGGCAGCCACAGAGCTGGGTTATACGCCCAACTACATTGCCAGAAGCTTGGCGACTCAGCGCACACAATTGATTGGCGTGATCTGCAACAACTTCAAGAACCCCTATTTGCTTGAGATTTTCGAGCTGCTGACCTCAGGGCTTCAAGCACGCGACCTGCGACCACTGCTTGTCAACTTAACCGGGGGCACCGACCCAGAAGAGTCAGTCGATCAACTCACGCGCTATCGGGTCGATGCCGTGATTTTGGCGTCGTCCACCTTGCCGACCAGCTTTGCCCAAGCCTTCGAAAAAGCTGGCCTACCCTGCATTCATTTGTTCGGGCGCGCAGCGGACAACAACAACGTCTGCGTGGTCGGCATTAACAATGAAATGGGCGGTGAAATTGCTGGCAAAAGTCTCATCGAGCACGGCTATCAAAAACCCGCTTTCCTAGGCGGCCCTGCCAGTGCCACGTCGACGCAAGACCGACTCAAAGGCTTTGAAAGAGGACTTCAAAATCGTGGGCACTCGGTTGCATTCACCCATTTTGCCGACAATTACAGTTTCGAGGCGGGCTACGATGCCATGAAGACGCTACTCGCCGATCGGCGCGACTTCGACGCGCTGTTCTGCGGCGACGATATAATCGCCATGGGCGCACTGACCGCAGCGCGGGAGAACGGCATTTGCGTGCCCGACGAGCTCGGGCTGCTCGGCTTTAATGACACCGAAATGTCGCGCTGGCCCGGAGTATCGGTTAGTACCATTGCCCAACCCACTGAAGACATCGTCCGCAGTGCCATCGAACTTGCCCAAACCATCTTGGCAGACCCAAGCCGAGGCGCTGAAGCCAGACTCTACGCCTGCAAACTCATTGAGCGCGGTACCCTCAAACCCATCAGCGACGCCAAGAGCCGCTAATGATTCTGAACCATCTGAATGTCAAAGCCCCGTTTTTGGTCCTCGGTAGAGTCGGGCTAGATCTATACGCCGACCCACCGGGCAGCAAGATTATCGACGCCACGCACTTTGTCGCCGATCTCGGCGGTTCTGCGGGCAACATTGCCGTTGCCTTGGCCAAGGCCGGTGCAGATGTGGGCATGATCAGTGGTGTGTCTTCTGATCCAGTCGGCGCACGCACACTCCACAAACTTCGCGAATACGGTGTCGATACTCGACACATCATTCAAGCAGCGCACGGCTATAGCAATACACTCGCCATCACCGAATCGATCAATGCACCTGAGATTGCGCTCTATCGCAACCAGGCGGCCGATTTACAAATCGACGACGCACAAATCGACGCCATTGATTGGTCTAACATCGGGACCCTGGTCATCACTGGCAGTGCCCTTGGCGCATCTCCCTCGCGCGAAGCGACACTGTTAGCGCTAGATTTGGCCAAGCAGCACGGTGTGACCACCATATTTGATCTCGACTACCGCGCTGCGGCATGGCCAAGCCCAGAGTGCGCGCGTGCTCAATACCAATTAGCATGCGAGCTCAGTGACCTGGTGGTGGGCAACGATGATGAAATCGCCGTTTGCAGTGACACCAAAGGCGCAACGGTCCTTGAAAAACGCGGCGCAGAGGGCTCAATCCTGCACACTTCTCCAAAGCCGATGGTATTTGGCACGCTGAAAGTCGACGCCTTAAAGCCCTTCGGCGCAGGTGATGCGTTTTTGGGTACATTGCTGGCCACACTCGCCATGGGTCGCGACTGGCCGACAGCCATCGAACGCGGCTCAGCGGCGGCCGCCTACGTGGTCTCAACCATAGGCTGCGCCTCGGCAATTCCTACCCCCGATCAACTCGATGCATTTATGCTAAATCACGGAGCTCGCTAATGCACATTGCACCGCACGACAACGCCAATAAACCCATTATTGACGTCAATCATCCCAAAGTGCCGGCGACGTTTTTTAATATCGTCAAGTTGAAAGCTGGCGAAACCTTCGAATCCAAGATCCCCGGCTATGAAACCTGCATCGCCCCGGCAACTGGAACTGTCGATGTCTTTGCCGGCGCAGAGCGATTCGAGAATATCGGTGGGCGCGGCGTAGATGTCTGGGACGGCGAGCCAGAGGGCGTGTATGTGCCGACCGGCATGCCTGCGGCCATCACCTGCAAAAGCCCGAGCGCAGAAATATTTATCGCCGGCGCGCGATTCGACGAGGTGCTCACCCCATTTGCCGTGCGCGCCGATGAGATCGATCATGTGCAATATGGCTCGGACGAGACCAAAACCCATCGCAAGATCAAACATATCCTCGGCCAAAAACAAAAAGACCGCGTGGGCCGATTGCTTGTGTCCGAGCTATTTACTGTCGGCGCTGGCGGCTGGAGTGGTTTCCCGCCACACAAACATGACGAAGATCGCCTGCCCACCGAAAGCAAACACGACGAAGTCTATAACTTCCGCTTTCGCCCCAATCACGGTTTCGGCATGCAGCTGCTCGAGCCCAAACACAGCGATAAGCAAAATCACATCGGCGAAGCCTTCCATCTCGTCGATGGCAGCACGTTTGCCATCGAAGAAGGCTATCACCCCTGCGTGGCTGCGCCCGGCTACGAAATGTACTACTTCACCATTCTCGGTGGTCACAGTCAGCGCCCCTTGGTGCAGTTCTTCCACCCCGTGCATGAATACCAAGTCCACACGATTCCAGGCATTGCAGACATGGTGGCCAAGTTTAAATAATGAGCCTCTCGACCTTAAAAGACGTACTCGATCCTGCCCTGCGTAACGGCTATGCGGTGGCGGGGCTGGTTGTGTTGGGCTGGGAAGATGCAGTGGCCTTCGTGCAAGCCGCCGAGGCAGCGGATTGCCCGGTGATTTTGCAGGCCGGACCAGGCTGTCGCGAACACACTCCGCTGCCCATACTGGCGACCATGTTTCGACATCTAGCAGAGAACGCCAGCGTGCCGGTGGTTGCACACCTTGATCACGGACGCGATGTGGAGGTGTGTCTGCAAGCCATGGATGTGGGGTTTAGCTCGGTCATGTACGACGGCTCAATGCTGCCCCTTGCCGACAACATCGCCAATACCCGACGCGTGGTAGAGGCAGCCGCTAAATATGGTGTCTCAGTTGAGGGTGAATTGGGCTATGTCGGCTATCCCGATGCACCGGATAACCGCCCCACCGTCCCTGCCGAAGCCAAGCAATATGTCGAGGCGACTGGCCTAGATGCGCTGGCAATCTCGGTTGGCAATTGCCATCTGCAAACCGAAGCCAACACCCACCTCGATATGACACTGCTGGCAGAAATTGAAGCGCTCACCGATGTTCCGCTAGTCATCCACGGCGGCAGCGGCTTACCGGCCACGCACCGCCGTGAATTGGCGCTTCACAGCAAAGTCTGCAAATTCAACATTGGCACCGAGCTGCGCCAATGCTTTGGAGCGAGCTTGCGCCGTACATTGGCTCAAGACACAGCGGTGTTCGATCGAAACACAATCCTAAGATCTGTCATCGAGCCCATGCAGAAGCAATCAATGCAAATTATGCAGAATCTACGTTAGCAAAAGCGAATGCTCTAATTCCGCTTATTCTTCACCTTCTCCAGAAATATTCCAGACAGCGGTGGCAGGGTGATGGTTCGTCCGACTTCTTCGCCATCGTAGCGCTCGTTCATAACGTCCAACTCCCATCGATTTGCTTTCAGATTTCGGTAATCGCCCTCGATACCAAGCTCGTCGAGATTGATCGTAATGGCTTGGTCAGAAGGGTTTGAAAACACCAAACCGCGCTTATATTCACGATACCAAACATCCGCACCAGCCTTTAATGATACGTTTTTGTAGCTAAATTCTGCGCCACCCTCAACCTCGACTTGGATCGGCAGCTCCCCACCCGGATGGTCTCGAACATAAACGCGAACCTCGCTGTAGCCAGTGTTATCAGCCTTGGCATAGGTCGCCTCAAAATACTCGTGGTCCGCCTCATTCGCCGGCGTCACGGTAATCCACCGCGCATCACCATCTGCAATTGGCAAATCTTTGGTTTTCACTTGAAAAGTCAGCACTGAATCACCCATGGGCAATTCGATTCCTTGCCAAACCACTCGATTATCGACGTCGCCATCCACGTCGGAATCGACTGGCCTGACGACTTGGGTTTCCCCCCTTTTGATCCCTTCAAATCCCGGTTCATAATCTACCCGCGGAAGATAACCATCCTCCAGTAACTCAGGTGCACTTTCAATCACCGAACGCGCATCACCTTCTGGCTTTCCTAGCCAATTTCTGCCTAAACCGCCCGGTCTCAACTCTGTTGGGCGTGCTGCCGGGTCGAATTTATCGAGTATTGAACGCATATTATTGCCAACCCCAAAATCGGAGCCCAGAATCATCGCTGTAGAGTAGGCAATGGTTACTCGCTCACGGTAGGTGTCTCGATATTCTTCCCACTGCGCCTTCGTTAATTCCTCGCGGGAGCTTACCCCAAACATGTCGTACATGAGTTTTGGCAGTTTCACCATTGCGATATTGATGTAATCGGCTAATGGTGTATCGCCATCATCCAGCTCGCGCTGATATGAGTGGAGATTAAATGGCGTACCCCAACTTTTGAACTCATGGTCATCGTTATGGGTAATACCTTCGGTCTCGAAATTGGTATACAAGCTTGTCCAAGCATAGTGATTGCTAGATTTAGTTGAATCAGTTGTCAGAATTCGATCATCGCCGAGACCATCGCGCAGTTCTTCAAGCAATGCCCGAGCCCCCAAATCCCACGCATTATTGGCCGCTTGGGCTTCTGATTCGCTCAATCCCAAACGATCCCAAGACACGCTGTCTTTGCGCAGCGCATCGGTCGCGAGGCCGTCAAAATTATTCAATCGACCGTCTTCGCCGTGAAATTCCTTACGCATAAAATCGCCCAGAACCTCCTGCATACTGCCGATTTGCTAGGTAACTTCGTCGATCTGTCGATAGTCATAGAGCAAAAAATCGGTGTTCTTAGGAGTTAGCTTCACGCCCTTCGATAAAAGCGGGGCAATTTCCCAACTGCCGATTGTCGACGCATCAATGGCCTCACCATCAACCTCAATAACCAAGGGATCTGGTAGCGCACCGTCATCCAACACGATCTTTGCAAATCTCGCATTGTCGTGATCATATTCACCATTTTTATCTTTGGGATATAGCGCCACATGAATATGCGACACTTGCTCGTAATTATCTTCCGGATAGATCAATAAGGCCTCTCTATCCTCAACACTGATTTCGAATTTCCGAGCACCGGCATTGGTCGCAGAAACAACTTCCTGCTTCTGCCCCTGCAAGAAATGTCCAGGACGAAGCTCAGCCCATAGAGTCGGCTCACCTTGTCGGCTCAAACCTCGAACCGAAAAATGATTCAGCATTGTTTTATGTGGGAACTCACCGGCATAGCGGTTCGCAAGTTCGACAGAAATCGTAGTCCCCACATGCTCATCCAAATGCTTTTGAATGACGCCATGAAAACTACGCATCGCCTTTTTGTAACGCTTGTAGTCATCGTATTGGCTGAACAGATTCTCAGAGCGCGATGCTAAGTGCTTGCTCTCCCATTCCCCAGCAATACGCAGCGTCCGTTCACTCGGATTGAAGCGCAAGTCTTCACCGGCACTCCCTGAATCCGTTTTCTCAATCATCATCGAGAAACGTGACTTGTCAGCAGGTTGATTCAACGCAGGCTCATAACGTGAATGCAGTCCTGAACCACTCAACACAGAAAATCGATTTTCGCTCATCTCAGACAGACCTCATCTTTATCTATAATTGAAAGATGAAACAGACTTGCCTGATCCCGTAGACTCACCGTCAAGCGTCTCAGTCCATTTCTAG
>JABXHR010000191.1 GCA_013373515.1 Gammaproteobacteria bacterium
CCCTTACGGGTACGTGCGTTGGTTTTGGTGCGCTGTCCACGTAGTGGCAAACCACGACGGTGACGGATACCACGGAAACAACCGAGGTCCATCAGGCGCTTGATACTCATTGAAACATCCCGGCGCAAATCACCTTCAACGGTGAACTTTGCAACTTCAGTACGAAGCGCTTCAACTTGTGCATCGTCAAGATCACGAACTTTAGTATCGCTCGCAACACCTGCAGCCTCACAAATTGAGTATGCACGAGTGCGGCCAATACCGTAGATCGAAGTCAAAGCGATCCAAGTATGCTTCTGCACAGGGATATTGATTCCGGCAATACGTGCCATCATCCACTCCTAATACGCTGGAAAAGCCAGCAAATATAACAAAAACCTTCCCAAATGGGAAGGCTCAATTTCATTAGCCCCGTTTGGAGCTAACACTTAGCCCTGACGCTGCTTGTGGCGAGCGTCTGAGCAAATGACGCGAACTGATCCGTTACGTTTAATAACTTTGCAGTTACGGCAAATACGTTTTACTGAAGCACGAACTTTCATAACGACCTCTAAAATAAAGGATCACGGTTACTTACCGCGACCACGACCTCGTAGACTGGTTTTCTTTGACAGGCTATCGTATTGCTGTGACATCATCAGCGCTTGTGACTGCGCAACGAAATCCATTACTACCACAACGATGATTAGAAGAGAGGTGCCCCCAAAATAGAAGGGAACATTCCAACCCAAAATCAAAAACTCTGGAAGCAGGCAAACCGCGGTTATGTAAAGCGCGCCCGCTGTCGTTAAGCGAGTTAAAACAGAGTCTATGTACTTCGCAGTGTGCTCACCCGGACGAATACCGGGAATAAATGCCCCACTCTTCTTCAAATTATCCGCTGTATCACGAGCATTGAAAACCAATGCAGTGTAGAAGAAGCAGAAGAAAATAATTGCGGTAGCATAAAACAACACATACAAAGGCTGACCAGGCTGTAACGCGCTCACAGCAGTTTGCAACCAAGGTGCATCAAAACCACTGCCGATAAAATCGGCCGCAGTCGCGGGAAATAAGATGATCGCAGACGCAAAAATTGGTGGGATAACACCCGCCATATTCAGCTTTAGCGGTAGATGAGAGGTTTGACCGCCCATCATCTTACGACCCTGTTGACGCTTTGCGAAGTTAATGGTGATACGGCGCTGCGCACGCTCGACGTAGACTACAAAAGCAGTCACCGCTAACGTCAACAACACCAACAATAACAACAGCGCAGCTGACAATTCGCCAGTACGAGTCAATTCAAGTGTACCGCCGATCGCTTGTGGCAAGCCTGCAACAATACCGGCGAAGATCAGAATGGAAATACCATTGCCGATGCCTCGCTCAGTGATTTGCTCGCCAAGCCACATCAAAAACATCACGCCGGTCACCAGCGTTACCGCAGCAGTTAGTACAAAGCTAATGCCGCTGTAATAAACCAGTGATTGACTGCCCACCGTTTGAGTTTGCAACATGGTTGCAATCCCGATCGATTGAGCAGATGCCAATGCCAGCGTTGCATAACGTGTGATGCGAGTAATCTTGCGACGACCGCTCTCACCCTCTTTACGCATTTGCTCAAGCGTTGGCACCACATGTGACATCAATTGAATCACGATCGATGCAGAGATATAAGGCATGACACCGAGTGCGAAGATGGACATGCGCGAAAGCGCACCACCACCAAACATATTGAACATATCCAATATGCCACCGCGTTGCTGTTCGAACGCGAGTGCCATGGCCTGTGGGTCCACCCCAGGAATGGTAATGTGTGAGCCCAATCTAAAAATGATGAGCGCAAGCAAAACAAAGCCCAAACGGGAGCGGAGCTCAGCCGTACTGGCCAATGAATTCAAACCTGGAGCATTTGACGCCACTGTTATTCCTCTACACTGCCGCCGACTGCTTCAATCGCAGCGCGAGCGCCTTTCGATACACGGATACCTTTTACATTGACTTTCGAAGAGATTTCGCCAGAAGCCATGACCTTGACAGTCAAAGTGTTTTTGCGGATCAAACCAGCGTCTTTCAACGCCTTAAGATCAACATCACCTTCAAACTTATCAAGCTCGCTCAAGCGAACTTCTTCGTGCGTCAAACTAACGCGCGACGTAAAACCAAATTTTGGCAAACGACGTGCGATAGGCATTTGACCGCCTTCAAAGCCATTGCGATGGAAACCACCAGAACGCGACTTTTGACCTTTGTGACCGCGGCCACCTGTCTTACCCAAGCCACTACCGATGCCACGACCAACGCGCTTCGCGTTTTGCTTGCTGCCCTCTGCAGGGCTCAATTGGTTCAAACGCATGGGATTAAGCCTCTTCTACATTCAGCATAAAGCTGACTTTGTTGATCATGCCGCGGTTCTCAGGTGTATCGAGAACTTCAACTGTCTGCTCGCGGCGGCGAAGACCTAGGCCATTGACGCATGCTTGCTGTACACGTGTACGGCGTGCAAGGCTTTTGACCAGTGTCACTTTCAGTTTTTTCTGTGACATGACTTACCCCAAGATGTCTTCAACAGTCTTGCCACGCTTCGCTGCAATCGCCTCTGGAGAGTGCATGCCCGCTAGGCCGTTAACTGTTGCTTGAACGACGTTCAAACCATTGTTTGTGCCGTTGATTTTAGCCAGAACGTTGCGTACACCGACTGCCTCGAACACAGCGCGCATCGCACCACCGGCAATGATACCGGTACCTTCAGATGCTGGCTGCATGTAAACATTCGCTGCACCATGGCGTCCAACCAATGAATGGTACAACGTACCGTCATTGAGCTGCACAGTAACCATGTTCTTGCGAGCACGTTCCATTGCTTTTTGAATGGCTTGTGGTACTTCGCGAGCTTTGCCGTAGCCAAAGCCAACGCGACCATTACCATCACCCACTACAGTCAAAGCAGTGAATGAAAACTTACGACCACCTTTGATGGTCTTCGACACACGGTTGACCGATACCAGTTTTTCGATCATGCCGTCTGTTTGTTGCTGTTCGTCTCTTTGTGACATAACTTAGAACTCCAGACCCGCTTCACGAGCGGCATCAGCCAACGCTTGCACGCGGCCATGGTAAGCGAAACCGGCGCGGTCAAACGCCACTTCTTTAATATCTTTCGCAGCACAACGCTTCGCGATTTCGGTACCCACTGCTTTCGCAGCGTCAACGTTACCGGTCGCACCGTCGATGGCATCACGAACAGACTTTTCGAGCGTAGAGGCCGCTGCCAATACCACTGAACCATCTGCTGTAAAAACCTGTGCATAGATATGACGTGAGGTGCGGAAGATCGTCAAGCGAGGACGATCGCCCAAACGAATGCGCGCACGACCACGACGGGCACGGCGCAGGCGATTTTCTCTTTTGTCCATAATCTTCAGCCTTACTTCTTCTTAGCTTCTTTCATAACGACATGCTCGCCGACATAACGTACACCCTTGCCTTTATAAGGCTCTGGTGGACGGTAACCACGAATATTTGCCGCAACCTGACCAACAACTTGCTTGTCGGCACCTTTGACAACCACTTCGGTTGGCGTTGGTGTTTCGACTGTAATTCCCGCAGGAATTGCGTAAGCCACTGGATGAGAAAAACCAAGGTTGAGATTCAAGGTCTGGCCTTGAGCCGCCGCACGGTAACCAACACCGCGGAGCTCTAGACGCTTTTCAAAACCTTCCGTAACACCTTTGACGCAGTTCGCTGCAATGGCACGCGCAGTGCCACAGTGAGCCCACTGCTCTTTGATTGAATCATCTTGAGGACGAAATGTTACCACTCCCTCTTCAACACTCATCTGTACACAACCGTGTACGCTTGCTTTGAGTTCACCTTTAGACCCTTTGACCGTAAGGACAGAGTCTTCAAGTTTCATTTCGACACCAGAGGCAAGCGCAACGGGTGCTTTAGCAACCCTAGACATATTAAATCTCCTTAGCTTACCTTGCCGATGACTTCGCCACCCTCACCCAATTCACGGGCGCGGCGGTCAGACATCAAGCCTTTTGATGTAGAAATCATAGCGACGCCCAGACCACCGATAATTTTCGGAAGATCTTTGGTGCCGGCGTATACACGACGGCTTGGACGACTAATGCGTTCAATGTTTTCGATGACAGGCTTGCCTTCGAAATAACGCAACTCGACGGTGACTTCTTGCTTGTTGTTACCGAGGTCAGATACGTTGTACTCGCCAACGTATCCTTCCTCTTTAAGCAAGTTCAGCACCGCCAGACGCTCTTTGGAGCTTGGGAAGCTCACAACGCGCTTTTTCGCCGATTGCGCATTACGAATGCGCGTAAACATATCGGCGAGCGGATCAGACATACTCATATTGTGTTTCCTTAATTACCAACTCGCTTTCACGAGACCTGGGACATCGCCGCGCATCGCTGCTTCACGCAACTTAATGCGGCTCAATCCAAATTTGCGATAGTAGCCGTGTGGACGGCCAGTGATACGACAACGGTTATGCTTACGCACCGCCGCTGAATCACGAGGCAACTTCTGCAACGCAGCAGAAGCAGCCATCTTTTCTTCAAATGAAGACTCAGGGCTGATCAATTGCGCCTTGAGTGCATCACGTTTCTCTTGAAATCGATCGACCAATTTGGCACGTTTGACTTCGCGAGCAATCATTGATTTCTTAGCCATTGTTCACCCCTTATGACTTAAATGGGAACTGGAACGCTTTGAGCAACGCGCGCGCTTGATCGTCAGTCTTTGCTGTGGTGGTGAACGTGATGTCCATACCGCGCATCGCATCAATCGCCTCGTAATCAATTTCAGGGAAAATGATTTGCTCTTTCACGCCGAAGGTGTAGTTGCCACGACCATCAA
>JABXHR010000015.1 GCA_013373515.1 Gammaproteobacteria bacterium
TGCAGCAGCTCGATATGGAGAGCAATGGCAAGCACGTCAAACGAGATGGCTCAGCCGTGGAATATGCAACTGGGCCGTTAATTTGGGGCGAACCAGGCACCAATGGCCAACATGCATTTTACCAGCTGATTCATCAAGGCACCGACGTGATTCCCTGTGACTTCCTCGTAGCCGCCAACCCCACGTCGGCAGATCGACATCACCACGAGCTGCTGCTGGCCAATTGCCTTGCACAGAGTGAAGCACTGATGCTCGGAAAAACAGCTGATGAAGTTCGAGCGGAGTTACAGGCTAGCGGCAAGCCCGCCGATGAGATCGAGGCACTGGTGCCACACAAGGTGTTTGAGGGCAACCGCCCAAGTAGTACGTTACTTTATCCGAGTTTGACACCGTGGCGTTTAGGGCAGTTAATTGCGCTTTACGAGCACAAAGTCTTCTGCCAAGGCTGGATTTGGGGCATCAATAGCTTCGATCAGTGGGGCGTCGAATTGGGCAAACAACTGGCAATCAATCTTATTCCAAAGGTCAAAGACGCCAACAAAGCCCAAGGGCATGACAGCTCCACGCTAGGCTTGTTACGTCGGGTTCACGCCCTTAAGCAAGGCTAAACGGGCGACGCGCTAGTCGCCGGTGTAAATATCCTCGCCATGGCTCAAAATTAATGGGTCTGGCGATCCCACGATGTCGTCATTTTTACCGTCATAATCCAAGCTCGACAACACAAAGCGCATCGCCGCGAGCCGTGCACGTTTTTTGTCGTTGGATTTAATGACCGTCCAAGGCGCGTCTGCGGTATTTGTGTAGAAAAACATATCTTCTTTCGCCTCGGTGTAATCGTCCCAGCGATTAACCGATTCAAGATCCATTGGGCTAAGTTTCCACTGCTTGAGCGGGTCCTCTTTGCGCTTGGCGAATCGCTTGCTTTGCTCGTCGCGCGACACCGAAAACCACAGCTTGATTAAACGAACGCCCTCATCTTGCATCATGCGCTCGAAGTCAGGCACTTGTTTGACGAACAGCATATATTGCTCGTGGGTGCAAAAGCCCATTACACGCTCAACGCCTGCGCGGTTGTACCAAGAGCGATCGAAAAACACCATTTCACCGCGCGTTGGAAAGTGACGGACATAACGCTGAAAGTACCACTGCCCCTGCTCAACCTCGGTGGGTTTATCCAGCGCTACCACTCGCGCACCACGTGGATTGAGGTGCTCCATAAAGCGTTTAATGGTGCCGCCTTTGCCTGCCGCATCTCGCCCTTCAAACACCACCATCACCCGTTGGCCCGTCTGCTTCACCCATCTTTGCAGCTTGAGCAACTCAATTTGTAACTCGTGCTTTTGGGCCTCATACTGCTTTCGCTTCATTTTCTTTTCGTACGGATAAGCGCTATCGCTGGAACGAACTGATTTCATCTAAACTCCTTTTCCGTTCACAGCATACCGCGAGAGCAAGGCCTTTGTCCTTAACGAATTGAACGGATGCTGGCTCCTTCGACTAGCGGAATCGACAGCGTCGCTGGTTGCGTCTGATCACTTGAGACGGTGATGTCCGTACCGGTGGAATTGACGCGGCGGTACTGCTGATCTTGGCCATCGACCACCAACATCAAGCGATCACCCGGCTCGAGCGCCCAGAATGTGTTGTGCAGCTTGATGTCGATTTGCCGATCGCGGCCCTGCCCGGTGTAGACGCCATGCGATAGAGGGATGGCCTTGCGCTCACCTGCCGCCAAGGCATAGAGATAGACATATACACTCCATGTGTCTCGGTTGGCCGCCAACGACAACTTAACTACCGGCTGCCCCAACACCCATTGTCTTATTGGCGATTCTGCGCTTTTCCAGACCAAGCCATTCTCTGCGTGAATATCGCTTGGACTGACGCCTGGAAATAGTTCAAAAATGCTCTGTGGGTTGTCCGCATCCCAGTCGGGATAATATTTTTGAGTGGCAGCACGCGATGCGTCGAAATCGGCCACCCACTCGCTGGGCTGATCATAAAACCGCGCTTGATCGATCTGGTTCGGCGGTCCTAGATATGCCCTTAGCGACTGACTATCAAACACCCGATCCAGCGCAATGTCCATCCATTGCTCGCGATTTAATGGCCGCGCGATATCGCCAAAACCAGCGGGCAATGGCTCTCCTAACAAATGGTGATCCAACCACTGCTTCGCTCTTTGCCAAGCCTTCTGTTCGAACCCTGCAATGCCGTTACTTTCCTGCGCAGCATGTGCTCCATAATCCAGCTGCATCACCTTGGGTGACTGTAGGCGGCGATAAAACGCCAGGGCGTCATCCACGGGAAAGATTTGATCCTCCCAGCTGTGCGACACAAAAATCGCCGTCTGATGTCGCGCATACTGCTCTAAATAGTTCATCGGCGAACGCACCGCGGAAATACTCGCCAAGCGCTCAGTGCGTCCTGCATGCAAGTCTGCCAATAACTGCTCTGTCTCGGCTGAGAGCACCACGTTACTCACCCCTGCCAACTCTGCTGCGGATCGTATATTGATGCTGTCTTGATGGACAAAGGCCCCATACAGGTCAAACCACGCCGCGATTGCCATCACGGCTTTGATGCGCGAATCGCGTGCAGCGGCCAACAAGCTGAGACCAGCACCATAAGACATTCCACCCGCCGCAATGGCACCCGGAATCACATCGAATTCGCCCAGTGCCCAATCGATCACATCCGAAACATCATCGACCGTGGCCTCTTCAGCAAACGTCGACTCCCCCGCCGATCCGTAGGTGCCGCGTGTCGCATAAGACACCACATAGTAGCCTTGCTTGGCAAACGGTTGCGCCGCCATCAGAAACTGCCAGCGGCTTTGCGTCCAGCTAGAGGGCAGTACCAGCAAAGGTCCCGCTTTGCGATGTGCTGGATAGATTGCAATGGCTTTCAACGCCGTACCATCACGCGCGGTGATGGTGGCGAGTTTGACGGCCTGTGGCGCGCTTGCAGCCGTGGAGGTATCGACTGCAGCTGCATATTGCTCGCTGGCGTCGAGTGTCTCTGCCGCGGTTTCTTGCTCTACCGCTAGCAGCGCTTGGGAGAACTCGGTTAGCGACACGATGCCCGTTTCATTTGCGGCCATCGCTGTCGCTTGCAAGAGGTCTGACAACGCGCCTCGCTCTGCACTATCGAGCGCTGTGGTATCCGCGCCCATGAATGCCAACAACGGATCGGCCTCTTGAGAGGTATATCCCGAGCTGGCCGACACATGATCAATTGCCGTCTGCTCGCACCCAACGAGCAAAATCGCAACCAACACCAGCACATTTAGAAATGATCGAATCAACATGGGGCTTTTTTTACACGCTATGCGTGTGGCGTCAATCGTAGGAGTGACACCGTGAGACACAGCACTCAAACCCGCAATTACCGCAGAATACCAGGCGCAGATACGGCGTTAATCGACGGGCTCTTGTTGAGGGCCCACTTGACGTAGCGAAATCGCAATTAGCCCAGCACCCACCGCACTACTCAGTGCCGACAGCCCAAAACTCAAGGTGCCGAAAGCCGTAAACGTCGCGCCAAACACCATCACCAACGCGGCACACATCAATTGCTGAACCACGCCAAACAATGACTGTGCCTCTGCCCCCACTTCATCAGGAATACGATTGGCAATAAAATGAAACGCTGCCAAAAATGCCACCCCAAAGGTAATCGCATGTAAGGCCTGTAGGAAAATCACTACCGGTAGGCTCGGCATCATAGCAAGCCCTATCCAGCGCACCACCGCAACAATCCCCGCAAATAACATCGCACCCCGCGCGGAGAAACGCTGAAGAACGTGTTTAAACTTAAACATCAACACCGCTTCAAACACAGATCCAATCGCCACAAGCAAACCAATCCACGTTGCGCTGATGCCTGCATCCGCCCACGCTAGCGCGCCAAAGGCGTACAAAGGAAAATGCGCTGAAAGAATAAGCAGCACACCAATCAACGGCAACAGAAGCCATGGGCGCAGCGCCTCGCTCAGATTTCTCGACAGCCAAAAGGCAGGCTGCACCGCACGGGCATCGGGCGACTTTACCAAGGGCGGCAGACGATAGGTGCATATCAGCTTAAGGCCCATAGACCCAATTAAAAGCCAAACAAAAGCCCCTGCACCGTGAAACTCGAGTACAGCCCCAGCGGCCAGGCACATCAGCACGTATCCGATGGTGCCCCACGCTCGAATCGCGCCGAAACTCAGCCCGAGCCGGTTAGCGTTGCGCACCGCTGCCGCATCGAGCACCGGTAGTGCCAGCCGAGTCGGTAAGGTGTACAGCACCCAAACCACAAACAGCGCCAATGGCGTCAGCGGCATCAACAATACAAAGCCGATTAAAAAGCCAACCAAGACCCCAGCACGAATGGCCACGCCCCAATCGTGCTGGCGATCCGCCCAACGTCCAAATAGGGTTGATAGGAAAATACTGCTCAGCAGCCCTGCCGAGGTCAACAGCGCAATCCAATGGTGATTAAACCCACGCGCCTCGAGCCATACCGGCAAATAGACCGACTGAACCGCAGGCCCAAGGTAGGTCATAAAATAGAGTTGCGACAAACGTCGCTGGACGAGTTGGTGATCGGGTTGCATCGACAGAATTCGCCAAGTGCGGATCACGCAATCATACAAACAATTGCGTCACAACGTACCAGTATCGTGTCAGCTTGCTGCCAAATGCAGCGGCTCGATTGTGGCCACCAAATCTCGCGCAACAAAAGCCTCTAAAGCCAGCCACAGCGTGGCATCCGACGAGCGTATTGCGCTGGTTTGGATCCGGCGAGAATCGATATTGCGCCCGAGTTGATGCAGTGCATCGACCAGCGTGGAACGATAAAAATCATGGCGCCCAACAATTCCTGTCAGAATAATTTTCTCAGGCTCAAACAATGACAGCACATGGTCCACACCAATCGCCATATTTTTCGACGCTGCAGCAATCGCCGCCTTGGCGTCTTTGTCGCCCCTGTAGGCAGCATCCAAAATGGTTGAAATCTGGTTGTTCTGCGCCTGCACATCGACGGACTGATCGCCAAAATAGCGCAGCAAGCCACGTCCGCCTCCGCACACTTCAAGACAACCACGACGGCCGCAATAGCACTCGGTGGGATCGCCATGGATTGCCAAATGCGTGACCCCCCCAAATCCAGCGGTCGAGGGCGTTACCAGCTGCCGATTGAGATAAGCACTGCTACCCACCCCCAAAGCAACATTGATCAAAAACGCTGACTCGACCTGGCCGCCGCGAAGCAATTCCGCTCGAAGAATTGACGTGGCACGCGCCTCGATCACCACGGGACGACCCATCGATTGCTCTAGTTGCGCCCGAACGTTGACGTTTTCCCAGCCCAACGGACTTGACGAGACATGCTCCGTCGAGCCGGTCGCCGTGATCGACAGCGAAACGGCAATTCCAGCAATTTGGTCTAGCAAGATGTCGTGTTCAGATAGGCAAGCCTTCAGCCTGCGAGAGACCTCCGCCAGCGCTGCGGTGGGATCTTCCAAATTGATGTCTAATAGGTCGTGTTCGACCAGCATCCGCCCGCTGGCAGAGGCCAATAAAAAGCTACGTCGGTTGCCGGTCATCGTCACGCCCAACACATAGCTGTGCTGATCGGCGATACTCAACATGACTTCTCGCCGCCCTGCGCGATTTTTATTGACGACCTCCTCGCCCTCAGTCAAACGCCCGAGCGAAATAAGCTCGCGCGTGATGCGCGACACCGCTGCGGGTGTCAAACCAGTTAGCTCACTAATTTGAACGCGAGACAGTGCGCCTTTGGACAGCACCAGCGAGAGGATTTTGTCAGTATTGGATTGTCGCAAATGGGCAGAGTTAATGTGCATAGCTGATCAACGCTCTTGTAGGGCTGAAATCGAATAACAGATCGCCACATGCCCCAAAAGCAGCTCCTTTGCCGCTGCGATCTTGTCTGCCAGTATAGCAGTACGCCACAGACACCAAAGCAACAACCCGCCACAATGAAAACTGGCTCACATGGCCATCGCAGAAACGTGCAGCAGACAGATTCCTGTCGACGTTCATTATATTTAGTTGTCATCAGTAATCAATTATTATAACGTTTAGCACACTGTCAGCTGTCATTGCTACAGCACCTCAATTTGCGGAGCACTCGATGTCCAAACAACCAAACTTTTTATTGATCATGGCCGATCAGCTCGCCGCGCCCGCGCTCCCCTCCTACGGCAACCAGACTGCCAAAACCCCTACGCTCAGCAAGCTGGCAAATGAGAGTGTTCTATTCGAAAACTGCTACTGCAACTACCCAATTTGCGGGCCTTCGAGGGCATCGATGCACACAGGACGTTTGGCGTTTGATATGCAGATGTACGACAACGCCAGTGAGTTCCCGAGTTCGATACCGACATTCGCCCACTATTTACGTTCTATGGGCTATCAAGTCGAAATGTCAGGAAAAATGCACTTTGTCGGCCCTGATCAACTGCACGGTTATCACAAACGACATACCACAGAGATCTATCCGGCCAACTACGCTTGGACCGTCGATTGGCGCAAAGGACGCGAATTTCGTCCGACCAATCTCACCATGGCACCGGTCATCGAGAGCGGCCCCTGCATTCGCAGCCTGCAAGTCGATTATGACGAAGAAGTGGCCTATTACGGCCAACAGGCCATCTACGACCTCGCCCGCCGCAACGACGACCGCCCCTTTATGCTGACCGTCTCATTTACGCAGCCGCACTCACCTTTTGTGGCGCCGCAAAAGTACTGGGATTTATACAATCACGAGGACATTGAGCTGCCAAACGTCCCTGCCTTTGAACTCGATGCCATGGATCACCTGTCGCGCAATCTTCACTACTGCCAAGGACGCCACGAATTTACGGTCACCGATGAGCACCGGCGCAACGCTCGCCATGGCTATTACGGGATGATTTCATATATCGACGACAAGGTCGCGCAACTGCTCGACGCGCTCGAAAAGTCCGATCAAAGGGACAATACAGTGGTGATTTTCTGCGCTGACCACGGCGAAATGATGGGCGAGCGCGGCATGTGGTACAAACAACATTTCTTCGAGTGGGCCTCCAATGTGCCGCTCATCGTCTCTATGCCAAACAACACGCAATCCGGACGGGTACAGTCAAATGTCACCCTGCTGGATCTAATGCCTACACTGCTCGATTTGGCCAATGGCGCGCCCTTCGACGGCTACGTCAATCCAATTCAAGGCAAAAGCCTAGTGCCATTTCTCGACAACCCAAATCACCAAAGCGATACCCCAATTAAAGCCGAATTTGCCGCGGACGGCTCTACCGGCCCAAGTCGCATGGTGAAACAAAACCAATACAAGTATATGGACTTAGAGGGTGTTGACGAGCTGTTGTACGACCTAGACACCGATCCAGATGAATTGACCAATCTCATTAACCACCCCGAATATCAATCCATAGCCGAGGCATTGCGCCATGAGGCTAACGCCATGTGGGATCGAGAAGCCACAGACATCGCTATCCGCCAAAGCCAGCAAAACCGGATATTGGTGCACCGGACAACCGGTGGCGATCCAACCTACGTATATGGCGTGCAAACCGATGATCACAGACGCTATGTGCGCAATGATGGCGCTGCAGACACCAAAGCGCGAGCGCGGTTGCCCAAGGTCGCAGCAGCCAAACCCGATCTAATTTAGTTTATTTGATTGCAGTACGTAACCAATTATTATATTGTTGACAGCACATACGGAGTGAAGCATGCACGAGTCGTCAAAGTTAAACATTCTGATGATCATGGCAGACCAGGTCGCGGCCCAGTCGCTATCGCTCTATGGCAATTCCGTTTGTAAAACACCAAACTTGGAACGCTTAGCGGCTCGTGGCGTTGTATTCAAAAACGCTTACACGCCTTCTCCGCTTTGCGCACCGGCGCGAGCCAGTCTAATGACCGGCCGATTGAGCCCCAATATTCAGTGTTACGACAACGCCTCCGAACTCAATGCTGCACAGCCTTGTATTCCCCATTTTTTAGGGCATTTGGGGTATCACTCAATCCTCTGCGGCAAAATGCACTTCGTGGGCCCGGATCAAGTCCATGGTTTTAATGAGCGAATCACCACCGATATTTACCCAGCGAATTTCTCATGGATGCCAAATTGGGAAAAAGGGCCTTCATTTATTTCGTCTGGGGTAACACTCTCGTCCGTGGTGGAGGCTGGGCCGTGTGTGCGTAACATGCAAATGGACTACGATGACGAAGTTGAGTACCAAGGCATACAAAAAATTTACGACTTGGCGCGCACTCCTGAGCACAACCCGTTCTTTATGACGATTTCGTTCACCAATCCGCACACACCTTTCACCATCTCGCAACATTACTGGGATATGTACCCAGAGGATGCCATCGACCTACCCAGCGCCCCAGAGGTACCCTTTGAATCGCTCGACTACCATTCGAAGGGTCTGTACTTTGCGCACGGTCGGCAATTGCACGATGTCTCACGCCAAAACCTGATTGATTCGCGCCGCGCCTACTACGGCATGATTTCTTATATCGATGACAAAGTTGGCAACATCTTAGATGCGCTTGAGGATACTGGGCTTGCCGAAAACACCGTGGTTTGCTTTATTTCAGACCATGGTGAAATGCTTGGTGAGCGTGGCATGTGGTACAAACATCACTTCTGGGAATGGTCAGCCCATGTGCCTATGATCATGGCCTTTCCCGACGGTCGCTACCAAGGCGAATGCCACACCAATAGCTCGTTAATCGATGTCTTACCGACCTGCCTCGAGATTGCCGCCAACGGAGAGCCCTTGCCAGATCTGCCCGCCATCGACGGCATCTCCTTACTCGATAAACTAACCGCCAAAGATCCGGCCAGCGATACGGTGATATCCGATTATCTGGCAATCGGTCCGTGTGTGCCCTGCCGCATGGTCAAGCGCGGGGCTTATAAGCTGATGTACACCCATGGGCATCCGCCGATGCTGTTCAACATCGATAACGACCCTAGCGAGCAGCACAATCTTGCAGAGGATCAAAACCACCAAGAGACGCTCCACGAGCTAACTGCCGTTGCGCTCGACGGTTACGACCCCGAGGAACTCACTCAAAAAATCATCGACTCGCAGCGTGACCGAATTTTCATTTCCAAATCGCACGACGACCTGCCCACATGGGCGTACATCCACAGAGCGGGCGACGAGGGCCGCTTTGTGCGCAGCGCAAAAGTCGACGACACCAAGGCGCGCTTGCGCTTGCCGCGAGTCGAGAGCGAGCCCTATCACTACCATCCAATTGACGCCGAAGATGTTGATCGATTAATGGCCGGTAAGGTGTCTCTCGATCAAGTCCGAATTCCCACCTCGTCAACCTCAGCGGAGCAAGCCTGATGCAATTTATCCAGCGTCACGCAGGCCGATTGGCATTGACCTGCTTCGCCATATTTTTTCTCAACACGCTAATTGGCAAGATGCGCGTCATGACCGGTAACGGCACCTCACCCCCCATTGACGGCGTGCCCGAGTTTGGATTGCTCGCTTTGGCCACGCTGTTTACCGTTATCTGGATTCTAAAAAAAGAGCAAACCACCCTCGCCAACCCAAACTCGGGAGACCAAAATGGAAGATAGAGAGAACACAACCACATTCAATCGCCGTGACTTCATGCGCGCGAGTGCAAAGTATGGGTTTACCACGGCTGCGGTTGCGACCGCGGGCGGCGCCCTGCTAAGCCAACCTGCTCTAGCACAAACCGCACAAGAAGAAGCGGCTCGAAAAAAAGCCGCCCAATACACCATGACCTTTGCCACTGCCTATGCGCCCGGCGTCTCGCGTCAATTCCCGATCATGCAGTTGGATTTTAAAGAAAACATCCAGAACATGTCTGGCGGCAAGATTTACGTGAATCTCGCGTCAGGGGGTAAGCTCGGCGCCGGTGGCGTATTGGCCAACAAAGTCCAAAAGGGCGTCATTCAAGCGGCACAGCACTCGATTTCAAATTTTGCGCCGTTTGCACCGACCGCCGACCTAATCAACATCCCTTACTGGTGTGCGACCAACCAAGCCTTTATCAACCTCGTGACATCCGACGCATGGAAAAACACCGTACATCCCGCGGTTGAACAAAATGGCTTTAAATCCTTGTGGTACACCTCCACTTCGGCGCGAACCTTCTCTGTGCGCAAAGGGCTAGACCCAATTCTCAAGCTCGAAGACCTTTCCGGTATCAAATTCCGCGTACCTGGCTCAAAGATGCTGCAGCAGTACTATCGCCTGCTCGGTGCCAACCCAACGCCAGTCGCCTGGGGCGAAACGCCTGCAGCGATCAAGCAAGGCGTTGCCGACGCACTCGACCCCGTCATTGGCGGCTTGGTGAATTTTGGTTTCCAAGACATTCTGGATCACATCACACAAGCGCAATCCGTCCATGGCGGCCAAGTGTTCAGCTGCAACCTCGAATGGTTCAAATCCCTGCCAATGGATCTGCAAAATGCAGTCGAAGAGGCGTCAGACATCACGCAGCGCCAAAACCTTGCCAAGATTCCTGCGGCCTTTGCCTACGCCAAGTCTGTCATGGAAACGGCCGGTGTAACGGTACATACACTGGACGAGGCCGAGCTCGAGCGCTTCAA
>JABXHR010000227.1 GCA_013373515.1 Gammaproteobacteria bacterium
ATGGATGTCTGGCACTGGACTTCACTCGTCGCCCTGCTTGCCTTCGCTGGCTTGAAGTCCATACCGGACGCTTATTATCAAGCGGCTAAAATCGACCAAGCTTCTCGTTGGAATGTGTTTCGCTTTATCGAACTTCCCAAAATGATGGGCGTATTGATGATCGCAATCCTGCTGCGATTTATGGATAGCTTTATGATTTACACCGAGCCATTCGTGGTGACCGGTGGCGGTCCCGGCAATGCGACGACATTACTGTCAATTGATTTGGTCAAAATGGCGCTGGGGCAGTTTGACCTTGGCCCTGCGGCAGCATTTTCACTGATTTATTTTCTGGTGATCCTCTTAATTTCATGGGTCTTTTATACCGTCATGACCAACTTGGATAAGGAGGCCCAACAATGACGCGCACTCATCAGGTCAAGTCGCCACTGCTCAAAGGCAGTACCTGGGTCATGGTGTTGTATTTGGTGTTCTTGTTGTTGCCGATATATTGGCTACTCAACATGAGCCTTAAAACAAATACGGAAATTCTAAACACGTTTACCCTTTGGCCAGAGCAGTTGACGTTTGATAACTATCGAACGATCTTGACAGATCCTGCTTGGTATATGGGTTACGTCAATTCGCTAATTTATGTCTTGCTAAATACCACAATATCGTTGTGCGTCGCATTGCCCGCTGCATATGCGTTTAGTCGGTATCGGTTTATGGGCGATAAGCACCTCTTTTTCTGGTTGCTGACTAACCGCATGGCACCACCTGCTGTATTTGCATTGCCATTTTTTCAGCTCTACTCCTCTGTGGGGTTGTTTGATACGCATATTGCCGTGGCGTTGGCGCACTGCCTATTTAACGTGCCTTTGGCGGTTTGGATATTGGAAGGCTTTATGCGCGGTGTGCCCAAAGAAATTGACGAAACGGCTTATATCGATGGCTATAGCTTTGGGAAGTTTTTTGTCAAAATCTTTATGCCACTGATTGCGTCTGGAATTGGCGTCGCGGCGTTTTTCTGCTTTATGTTCTCTTGGGTGGAGCTGTTGCTCTCCCGCACACTTACGACAGTGGATGCAAAGCCTATCGCGGCAATCATGACGCGCACGCAGGGTGCGAGCGGTATTGATTGGGGCGTGTTGGCGGCAGCTGGAGTGCTCACCATCGTCCCCGGTATGCTCGTGATTTATTTTGTCCGTAACTACATCGCGAAGGGTTTTGCACTTGGTCGGGTTTGATCGTACAGGAGACAACTAATGGAATGGATGGCTTGGACATGGGCGACGGCGATATTCTTTTTGGCAATCGCAGCGCTGCTTGTGTTGTTTACTTTCTTGGCGATTAAATATCCAGAGACGCCAAGAGTTGGTGTTCTAAAAATCGAAACAACACGTGGAGATCGGTTGTTTATCTCGCTGTTGGGTTCGGCATTTATCAATTTGGCATGGTTAGGGCTGGTGGATGCTGCTCAGCCTTATGCCTTAATCGTTTGCGCTTTCTATGCATTTATTGTTTTTAGATGGGTGTAGTTGGAGAGTAGTTGACTGAATGAGTTGGCGGTCAATGTTGGCAAATACAACTCAAACTAAGGAACCAATAAGGAAGGACCTTATGAAAATTAATTGGAAATCGACCACGCTCGTTGCGCTCATGTGTTCGGCTTTTGGCGGGGCAGCCATTGCAGGAATGGATGAGGCGAGAGCATTCTTGGATAGTGAGGTTGGGGATCTATCGTCGCTCAGTCGCGCTGATCAAGAAAAGGAAATGCAATTCTTCATTGACGCTGCCAAGCCCTTTGCGGGCATGGAAATCAAAGTTGTCTCTGAGACCATCACAACCCATGAATACGAGAGCCAAGTGTTGGCACCTGCATTCACAGCAATCACCGGCATCAAAATCACTCACGACTTAATCGGTGAGGGTGACGTTGTCGAAAAGCTGCAGACGCAGATGCAGTCTGGCGAAAATATCTATGACGCTTACATCAACGACTCCGATCTGATTGGCACGCATTGGCGGTATCAGCAAGCACGAAACCTTACAGATTGGATGGCAGGTGAAGGTGCAGACGTGACACTGCCCACACTCGATATCGATGATTATATTGGCGCATCATTTACAACCGGTCCGGATGGCAAGTTGTATCAATTGCCCGATCAGCAATTTGCCAACCTTTATTGGTTCCGCCATGACTGGTTCAACGACGAGAAAAATCGTACCGATTTTAAAGCGAAATATGGCTACGACCTCGGCGTGCCGGTGAACTGGTCTGCCTATGAAGATATTGCAGAGTTCTTCACCGGACGCGACCTAAGCCATCTCGGCGTCGATGGCGAAGTTTACGGCAATATGGACTACGGTAAAAAAGACCCGTCGTTGGGCTGGCGTTACACCGATGCTTGGATGTCGATGGCAGGGATGGGCGATGTCGGTGAGCCCAATGGATTGCCAGTCGATGAGTGGGGGATTCGTGTCAACGAAAACTCGCAACCTACGGGCTCATGCGTTGCACGTGGTGGTGCAACCAATTCGCCAGCGGCGGTCTACGCTGTCACCAAAGCGATTGAGTGGCTGGAAAAATACTCACCCCCAGCGGCAGCAGGGATGACTTTCTCAGAAGCAGGCCCGATTCCAGCGCAAGGCAATGTTGCACAGCAGATGTTCTGGTATACCGCCTTTACCGCAGATACCGTCAAGCCTGGCTTGCCAGTGATGAATGAGGACGGCACGCCAAAATGGCGCATGGCCCCTTCCCCGCATGGTGTGTACTGGAAAGACGGCCAAAAAGTCGGTTACCAAGACGCAGGCTCATGGACTTTGATGAAATCAACCCCAGTCGATAGAGCAAAGGCGGCTTGGTTGTATGCGCAGTTTGTCACTTCTAAGACCGTGGACGTTAAAAAATCGCATGTCGGTTTAACCTTTATTCGCGAATCAACCGTGAATCACGAGTCTTTCACTGAGCGTGCCGACAAGCTGGGTGGTTTGGTTGAGTTTTATCGTTCGCCTGCGCGTGTGGCTTGGTCGCCGACCGGAACCAACGTTCCTGACTATCCGAAGCTTGCGCAACTTTGGTGGCAGAACATCGGTGATGCGATGTCTGGTGCCAAAACACCACAAGAAGCGCTCGATGCACTGTGTGCCGATCAAGAAAAAGTTTTACAGCGTCTTGAGCGTGCCGGCGTCCAGGGCGATATTGGTCCGAAGTTAAACGAAGAGCGGGATGCGTCTTACTGGTTTGATCAGCTAGGTGCGCCTTATCCTAAGCTGGACAATGAAGACGAAGCGCCACAAACCATCGCCTACGATGAATTGATCAAATCTTGGCAATAAGCTGATAACCGGGCTCGATTGATTCGAGCCCGGTTTTCTTTCAATATGAACGCCAATCTCATAAAAATTTCTGATAGCAAGGGTTCACCATGTCTCACATTCTCGCCATCGACCAAGGCACCACGTCCACGCGCTCGTTGATTTTTGATGCAAATCTTCAGGTGGTGGCCACTGGGCAGCAGGAATTTACTCAGCATTTCCCCAAGAGCGGCTGGGTTGAGCACGATGCAATGGATCTTTGGAATACCACGGTTGCTACTGCCAAAGAGGCACTGGCGGCAGCACAATTAGCCGCTGCGGATATTGCCGCTATTGGGATTACCAATCAGCGTGAGACAACTTTGGTCTGGGATAAAGCCACCGGTAAACCTGTTTATAACGCCATTGTCTGGCAGGACCGACGCACCGCGGCCACTTGCGACAAGCTTACCGCAGAGGGTTTCTTGGATAACGTTCGCGAACAAACCGGTCTGCTGTTAGACCCTTATTTTTCGTCCACCAAACTCGCATGGATTCTCGACAGCGATCCCACCATTCGTGTACGCGCTGAAGCGGGAGAATTGTTATTTGGCACGGTGGACACCTGGCTGATTTGGAACTTCACCGGTGGCAAACGCCATGTCACCGATGCCACCAATGCTGCGCGCACCATGCTCTACAACATCCACACCGGGCAATGGTCAGAAGACATTTGCGCCAAGCTCAATATTCCGATGCAGATGCTGCCAGAAGTACTGGATTGTGCCGCCGATTTTGGCATCACCGATGCCGATATCTTGGGCGCAGAACTCCCCATCTACGGTGTTGCTGGCGATCAACAAGCAGCCACCATTGGCCAGGCTTGCTTTGAGCCCGGCATGCTGAAGTCCACCTATGGCACGGGTTGCTTTGCCTTGTTAAATACCGGCGACAAAGCGGTGTTGTCGAATAACCGCTTGCTTACCACCATTGCTTATCAATTGGACGGCAAGACCACCTATGCGCTGGAAGGCTCCATTTTTATCGCTGGTGCCGTTGTGCAGTGGCTGCGCGATGGTCTTAAGATCGTCGAGAGCGCCAGTCAAACCCAAGCCATGGCTGATGCGGCTGACGATAGCCAAGAGCTGATTGTGGTGCCTGCGTTTACCGGCATGGGCGCACCATACTGGAACGCCGGTTGTCGCGGCGCAGTTTATGGCCTATCACGCAACTCTGGGCCGAACGAATTTGCCAAGGCTGCGCTACAA
>JABXHR010000149.1 GCA_013373515.1 Gammaproteobacteria bacterium
ATGAACTTCTATGTCGAAGGTGTGGACGACCAGTTGCCACAGTAAGGACTAGATTGTCTTTTACAAAGCGCCGGCCAATGGGTCGGCGTTTTTGTTTCTCAAATGTAAATTAAAGACGCTGGCTTTGGTTCCGTGGTAACGATAAGAGACGCTTTACCAAGGAGATGAGCTGAATGTTTACCAACTTGACTGTAAGTGACGCCATGAGTCAGAGCCTATTCAAGGTTAAACCAGACGACGACATTATCGAGGTCGTCAAAGTCATGGGCGAGCAAAAATATACCAGTGCGATGGTGGTCGATGATCAGGGGCACTTGGTCGGTATTTTCTCGGACACCGATGGCATTGATGCGGTTCTGAAAATTTCGGTAGATCCCAGTTTTAGGCGAAAAGTGTCGGAGTTTATGACTGAAAATCCCGAAGTTGTGGGCCCGAGTGAATCTCTGGTCGACATCGCTCAGCGCTTTACTCAGCGTCGCTATCGACGTTTCCCCGTCATTGAGAACGGGCGCTTGGTGGGCTTGGTGAGTCGAGTCAATGTGTTGAAACAGATCACTAAACTCAGCCGATTATAGCCTTGGGCTGCAGTCGCATTGCGGCAAAAGCACAATACAGCGAAGCAAGTTCTCGTTAAACTAGTTGACCTTCAGGTCAAGTTTTTGGTGCGTATGCGTATTTGGTTAAAACAGCCGTTAGCCATATCAGTTGACGGTGCTGCAGGCGGGGTGGTGATTGAGGGCAGCACCATTGTACAGTTGGTGCCCGCAGGCGGGGAGCCGACGACGGCGGTCGATCAAACACTTGATATGTCGCAACACGTCATTTTGCCCGGGTTGATCAACACGCATCATCATTTTTATCAGACACTCACGCGTGCAGTGCCCGCTGCGCTGAATAAAGAGCTGTTTCCTTGGCTCAAAAGTCTTTACCCGATTTGGGCTGGTCTGGACGATCATATGATCCATGTTGCCACCAAGCTCGCCTGTGCCGAGTTACTATTGAGCGGCTGTACGACGGCTGCAGACCATCATTACTTGTTTCCCGAGGGTGTGCCAGAGGCGCTAGATTGCCAAGTGGCGGGTGTGCGCGACATTGGTATTCGCGCCACTTTGACCCGTGGTTCGATGAGTTTGGGCGAAAAGGACGGTGGTTTGCCGCCGCAATCCACAGTGCAAAATGAATCGGTAATTCTTAAAGACTGTGAGCGCGCGATTGGCCAGTACCATCAAGCGGGCGACGGCAGCATGCTCAATATCGCCTTTGCACCCTGTTCGCCATTTAGTGTCACTGAGGGCTTGATGCGCGATAGCGCCGATTTGGCCCGGCAGCTGGGTGTGCGGCTGCACACTCATCTGGCCGAGACTCACGATGAAACTGCGTTTTGTGAGCATCGATTCGGTTGCCGTCCCGTCGATTATCTGGAGAGGGTCGGTTGGTTGGCCGACGATGTTTGGCTGGCGCACGGTATTCATTTTGACGATCACGAGCTATGTCGTTTGGGTGATGCGGGCGTGGGTATCAGTCACTGCCCCTCTTCAAATATGGTGTTGGCTTCGGGGATTTGTCGCACCAAAGAGTTGGAGGCCAACGGCGCGATTGTGGGCATTGGCGTCGATGGATCAGCCTCCAATGACGGTTCCAATATGATCCAGGAGGCGCGGCAAGCACTTTTGATTCAGCGTCTGCGCTATGGCTCCGCCGAGGTGACGCATCACGACGCCATTCGCTGGGTCACCGAGGGCTCTGCCAACTGTTTGGGTCGACACGATATTGGCCGTATCGCCGTTGGCAAGCAGGCGGATCTGGCCTGTTTCAAGCTCGATGAACTACGGTTCTCAGGCGCAGGCGACCCGCTTGCAGCGCTGTTACTGTGTGGGGCGCATCGTGCGGATCGAGTTATGGTGGCCGGTCAGTGGCGTGTCTATGATGGGCATATTGAAGGGCTCGATGTGCAGGCCCTGTTTGCCGAGCACGATGCTGCGGCCAAAAAGCTCTTGGCCAAAGTGGCGTAATAATGAGTAGCGTCGCACTGCGTAAGCAGCATATCGAAAAAGTTAAAGCTGACATCATTGAAGCGGCCATTGAGGAGTTTGGCGAACACGGCTATTACGGTGCGCGGGTGCAAGCTATCGCAGATCGCGCGGGTGTGCCCAAGGCCAATTTGCTCTACCACTTTGGCGATAAACATTCACTCTATCTCAATATCTTGCAGGCGACGCTGCGCCGGTGGAATAGTGCATTGGATACTTTATCCGAGCATGACGATCCGAAAAAAGCACTCAGTGGGTATGTTGCGCTAAAACTTCAGCTCGTGTTTGAGCAGCCCGTTGCGACTCGGTTGTTTGCAATGGAAGTGCTTCGCGGTGCGCCGAGTATTCAAGGCTACTTGAAAATGGAGCTCAAGCCTTGGCTGCGCGAACGCGTAGCGGTATTGCATCGCTGGATTGAGCTCGGGAAAATCCAACCCATTGATCCACAGGTGCTTATTTTCATGATTTGGGCATCGACACAGCACTACGCTGAATATGTTTCGCAAATCGAGGCCTTAACTGAAACGAGCCCTGAGCTCGACGAAATCACCGAAGCGCTAACGTGTTTGGTCTTGAACGCCGTCGGTCTTTACGGCACAAAGTAAGATTTGGCTTGCGCTCGTGGAAAATCATGGTATATTTGCCCGTTTCCCCAGAACAAGAATGCCCAGACAGGGCGGGTATGCAATGAAAACATACACTGCAAAGCCAGCGGACGTTAAGCGCCAGTGGTTCGTCGTTGACGCGGAAGGTAAAACCCTTGGCCGTTTGTCGACTGAAATCGCGCGTCGTCTTCGCGGTAAACACAAGCCAGAATACACGCCTCACGTTGACACCGGCGACTACATCGTGGTTGTCAATGCTGAGAAAGTTGCCGTCACCGGTAACAAAGAGCAAGACAAGATGTACTACAAGCACACTGGGTACATCGGTAACATGAAATCGACCAACCTTGCGAAGCTTCGTGCCGAGCATCCAGAGCGCATCTTAGAGCAATCTGTGAAAGGTATGATGCCACGTGGCCCATTGGGTCGTGACATGTTGCGCAAGCTCAAAATCTTCGCTGGCCCTGAGCATGCACATCAAGCTCAGCAGCCACAGCCACTGGAAATTTAAGGAAGCGTCATGGCAGAGCAATACTACGGTACAGGCCGTCGCAAATCTTCTACTGCACGTGTTTTCGCTCGCAGTGGTAGCGGCAGCATTACAGTCAACAACCAGCCTTTGGACGAGTACTTCGGTCGCCAGACAGCACGTATGATCGTGCGTCAGAGCATCGAAGCGTGTGAAGCGCAGGACAAATTTGACTTCCACATCACTGTTGTCGGTGGTGGCAACTCTGGCCAAGCCGGTGCGATTCGTCTGGGCATCGCTCGTGCATTGGTTAACTTCAGCGAAGAGAATCGCCGTCCGCTGCGCTCTGCAGGTCTGTTGACTCGCGATGCTCGTGAAGTTGAACGTAAAAAAGTGGGCTTGCGCAAAGCTCGCCGCGCAACTCAGTTCAGCAAACGCTGATCAATATTTGTTTCGCGCGAAAGGGTCCATACATGGGCCCTTTTTTTTTGGTAAATTTATCACCCCAGCGACCTAAACTTACCTTTGGGCGAAATTTACCTCTATAGCGCAGGCTAGGAACACTTTGTGAAAGCACAGTCTCTAAGACGAATCCGCGAAATCCCCTATAACTACACCTCTTATTCAGACCGAGAAATCGTATGTCGTATCCTAGGCCAAGATGCTTGGGAGCTGATCTGCGATTTGCGCGAATCTCGCCGCACCGGTCAATCGGCACGGATGCTTTTTGAAGTTCTGGGTGACATTTGGGTCATCGACCGCAATCCCTATATCCAAGACGATCTCATTGAGAACGCCAAGCGCCGCAGTAATTTGATTAAGGCATTGCGCCATCGTTTGGATCAAATCCGTTTACGTCTGGATGGCAATTCGGCGGCAACGCGTTTGCTTGGTTTGTCTGAGCAAGCGGTGATGGCTTTTGAGGCGCGCATTAACGCGGCAGGGCCGCGTCGCAAAGTGGTTGCGGCTCGATTGGCTCAGGCGACCGCGCAGCGCAATATCGATTTCAGTGGTTATGCCCGAGTGGCGCACGTCACTGATGCGACAGACTGGCGTGTCGAGTACCCGTTGGTTGTGGTCTATCCCGATCGCGAAGAAGAAATGGCAGCATTGGTCAGCGCGTCGATCGAGCTTGGGTTAACGGTGATTCCCCGAGGGGGCGGTACCGGCTACACCGGTGGTGCAATTCCGCTGACTGCAGACAGTGTGGTGATCAATACCGAAAAACTCGACAAGGTCGATCGCGTTCAAATGAAGCAACTGCCCGGTTTGAACGAGCAGATTCCCACCGTACGGACGGGCGCGGGTGT
Organism: Gammaproteobacteria bacterium; assembly: GCA_013373515.1. Classification (GTDB taxonomy): domain Bacteria; phylum Pseudomonadota; class Gammaproteobacteria; order JABXHR01; family JABXHR01; genus JABXHR01. Next base: position 4,415 of record JABXHR010000149.1, read on the forward strand.
GGTGACACGCCGAGTCTCCGAGGCTGCGCAGGCATCGGGTCTGGTGTTTGCGGTAGATCCCACCTCACAGGACGCCTCGACCATTGGCGGCAATATCGCCATGAACGCGGGTGGCAAGAAGGCGGTGCTATGGGGCACAACGCTAGATAACTTGGCCTCTTGGAAAATGGTGAGCCCACAGGGAACGTGGTGGTTTGTTGAGCGGCTTAACCACAATCGCGGCAAAATTCATCTGCAAGAGACGGTGTCATTTCGAGTGTCTGAGTTTCAGGCTGACGGCAAAACACCCATCGGTGAGCCGCGACTGATCAATATGGCCGGCGCAGCGCTGCGTAAGGAAGGTCTCGGCAAGGATGTGACCGATAAATTCCTCTCTGGTGTGCCCGGTGTACAAAAAGAGGGCTGTGACGGTTTAATCACGTCGGCTGAGTTTATTCTGCACAAAGCGCCTGCCCATACCCGTACCGTGTGTATGGAGTTTTATGGGGACGATCTGCGTCCGGCGGTGGCTGCGGTGGTTGATGTCAAAGATTATGTCGATGCACATCCCAAGATTGAGCTGGCCGGTTTGGAGCACCTCGACGATCGCTATATCAAAGCGGTCAAATACAGCCCCAAAGCGGCCCGTGGCTCTATGCCCAAGATGCTACTGATCGCCGATGTGGTCGGTGAGGATGAAGACGCGGTGGCCGAGGCCGCCTCGCATATGGTGCGCTTGGTCAATCAGCGCGATGGTGAAGGCTTTGTGGCCGTTTCGGCGGAAGCTCGCCAAAAATTCTGGGCAGATCGTTCGCGCACAGCGGCCATCGCGGCACATACCAACGCCTTTAAAATCAACGAAGACGTGGTGATTCCCTTGCCGCGTTTTGCCGAATACTGCGAAGGCATCGAGCGGCTCAATATTCTCGAGTCGCTGCACAATAAACGCAGCATGCTCGATCAGCTTCGCGTTGAGGTTAGCCTACTAGAAGACGAAGAAGAAGGACGCTTTGATCGCAAGCAAAATGCGCTTGAGCTGATCGATACGGTGGCCGCTCGCTGGACTGCTCTGAATGATGGGTTAGATGGCACAGTCACTGCGCTTAAAGCGGTATTGAGCGAAGACGAAAAGAAAGCCACCAAGGGCATTAAGGCGGCATTGGATGCCATGCGGCGCGGTGCGATTCGGGTGACTTGGCGCAAAGAAGTCGAGCAGCCGTTGAAGGGGCTGTTTAGTGGTCAGCACTTCGTGGCGTTTCGCGCAAAAATTGACCGCATTCATGCCGATTTGCGCGATAGCCGATTGTTTGTGGCGCTGCATGCCCATGCGGGTGATGGCAATGTGCACAGCAATATTCCGGTGAACTCCCACGACTACGACATGATGCAACGCGCCGATCGATTGGTCGATAAGATCATGGAGCTGGCGCGTGGCTTAGATGGCGTGATTTCTGGCGAGCATGGTATCGGCCTGACCAAGATGCAATATCTCGACGACGAGACCATCGAGTCGTTTGCAGCCTATAAGCAAAGCGTTGACCCCAAGGGTTATTTCAACCGTGGCAAGTTGGCGCGTGGCGCCGATTTGAGCAACGCATACACGCCATCGTTTAAATTGCTGAAGCAAGAGTCGCTCATCCTCGAGCAATCTGAGTTGGGCGAACTCAATGATGCCATCAAAGATTGCTTGCGCTGCGGCAAGTGTAAGCCGGTGTGTAGCACGCACGTTCCGCGTGCAAACTTATTGTTCTCGCCGCGCAACAAGATCCTTGCCACGGGCGGTTTGATCGAAGCATTCCTCTACGAAGAGCAAACTCGCCGTGGCTTGTCGGTGCGCCATTTCGATGAGTTCAATGACATTGCCGATCATTGCACCGTCTGTCATCGCTGCGTCAAACCTTGCCCGGTAGATATCGATTTTGGCGACGTTACCATTGCCACACGCCGCATTCTTAAAGAAGCTGGAGAGCGCCGTACGCATATCGGCACCACGGCGTCGATGGCGTTTTTGAACGTCAAAGATGCGGGCTATATCAACTGGATGCGAAAGGGCATGATTCAGTGGGGTTACGCTGCGCAGCGTCTGGCGTCGGATGTGGTAAAAAAGACCGGTAAATTTACTGGCCTGCGCAACGATCCGCCGCCAACACAGACCGCCCGTCCCGTGGTGGAGCAAGTAGTGCATTTTGTCGATCGCAAACTCCCTGCGCGCAACAAGCTGCCGCCCAAGCCTATGCGTGCTTTATTGGGTGCTGAAGATCCCAATTACATCCCGATTATTCGCAACGCAGCCAAGGTCACCGAGGACACAGAAACCGTGTTTTATTTCCCCGGTTGTGGTTCGGAGCGTCTGTTTAGTCAGGTGGGCATGGCCACGCTTGCCATGCTCTACGATGCTGGCGTGCAAACGGTGTTGCCTCCGGGCTACCTATGCTGTGGTTATCCACAAAAATCCGGTGGCGACCAAGAAAAAGCCACGGCAATCAGCACCGAAAACCGCGTACTGTTCCATCGTATCGCCAATACACTGAACTATATGGATATAAAGACGGTGGTGGTGTCCTGCGGTACCTGTATGGACCAGCTGCTGACTTACGAGTTCTCGCAGATTTTCCCAGGCTGCCGCTTGATAGATATCCATGAGTTTTTGATGGAACAGGGCTACAAGCTCGACGATGTGGAAGGCGAGCAATACGTTTATCACGACCCCTGCCACACGCCGATGAAAACCTACGATCCAATGAAAGTGGTCAATGCGCTGACGGGCGATCGTGCGGTGCTCAGTGATCGTTGCTGCGGCGAAGCCGGTACCTTTGCAGTATCACGTCCCGACATTGCCACGCAGGTGCGCCATCGCAAGGCCGAGGAACTGGGCAAAAATCTCAGTGCAATCTCTGCTGCGGGTGCGGCACCGACCAAGATGCTCACCAGCTGCCCTGCCTGTCTGCAGGGGCTGTCACGCTTTAGCGACGAGACGGGTTTGGATGCCGATTACATCGTGGTGGAAATCGCCAAGCACGTGCTCGGCGAGCGCTGGGATAATGCCTTTGTCAACGCCGTTAAACACGGTGGTTTGGAGAAGGTTTTGCTGTAAGGCTTAGCCCAAAACTTTCACCGTGAAAATAAAGGGGCGCCCTGTATTGCGTCCCCCGAGTCACAGGAATACACTGCGCGCATTCCCGATCCGACGCAAAAATTCCTATGAGAAATTTAGCTTTATTGTGCGTAATGTTCGCCGTCTCTGCGTGCGCAACATTGCCAAACTCTGATGCCCTGTCTGACCGACAAACGACATTGCCAAATGGGCTCAATGTGGTGGTCGTCGACGATCATGATGTCGATGATGATGCTGAGCACGTGGCGCTGCGCTTGGTGGTGCACTCGGGCTTTTTGCATGAGGCAGATTCAGAGCGAAATTTGCTGCACTTTATAGAGCACATGGCGTTTAACCAGCTGCAAGGGAGCCGTGCTCAGCAAATTCAGTCAGCCCTAGATCTGGAAATCGGCCGGCACAGCAATGCGACGGTCGATTTTGACCGAACGCTTTATAGCTTGGACTATCACGAAAACAGCGTCGAAGGTGTCGATCAGGGCATCGAGTTACTGTCTATTTGGGCGCGTGGTTTGGACTTCGACCCAGCTGAAGTTGAGCGAGAGAAAGGCGTCTTGCGCGAAGAGTGGCGTTTGCGTGAAATGCCAGAGCAGCGCGGCCATTTGCAGTACTTGTCTGAAGTTTTAGCCGACTCCCCGCACGGCGAGCGTCTGCAAACCCCAAATCCCAATATCGAGTCAGTCGATGCTGCGCAATTGGCGGCTTTCTATCAAAAGCATTATTACCCCGAGAACGTCACGTTGGTCATAAGCGGACGCTTGGACAAGGGCGCTGCATTGGCCTCGGTAGAAAAGCATTTTGGGCAGTGGCCGGCGTCCGGCAAAGCGCGCAAAAAATACACGCCGGTGACACCACGTCGGCCTCAATTTGGGGTTTACCCAGATGAGCGCCAAATCAACAGCAGCATTGAGTACCTATACGAAGTACCCACTATCTCGCAAATGTCGCAAGAAGGCCTTGCTGCGATGCATCAGTGTCGGTTTGTCAGCTATCTCATCAACGAAGCGATTAGCGAGAATATCTTTGCCACCAACGGAGCACTGCTGGAGTCGAATTCTCACTGTGCGATTACCCGTGGCTACCCACATTTTGGCATCGGGTTTGACGCGGCCGCTGGGCGTGAAATTGAAGCGGCAGAGTTTGTTTACGGCCGTGTAAACCGCATCTCGCAAGAAGGCTTTAACGCCAATCAATTCGACCACTTGCGCAATCGTTGGCGCGACAGCATTGAGTGGGTGGATTCTGCGCAGAATTATGCGCACCAAGCCGTGCGTCACGCCATCGCCGGTGAGCCGGTGTTTAGCTATACCGCTTTTGCCGAACAGTACATCGAGTGGCTCGATGCACTCGAGATCGCAGACGCGCAGGCCTTGTTGGCCGGATACCTCAAGGCCACGCCTGTGGTAGAAGTCTTTGTCTCGGACGCGGTGAGCTTGCCAAGTCAACCGGCCTTCTTTGACGCCAGCGCGGCCTTGGCCAGCACCGCAGGTAAAACGGTTGACTACAAGACCCATCCTTGGGCACTGGACGTCACGCCTGGCAGCATCGTGCGCGAGGAGAAGCTTGGCAAAATCAAGCGCTTCTGGCTGTCCAACGGCATGGAAGTGCGCTTTGTCAAAACGGGTGGTGACCGCTTTGATTTCAATTTAAATGGCGTCGGCGGTTTTAATCGCCTATCTGCGGCGCAAAAGCCTGTTGCCCGCTTAGCGTTACAGGCCATGCAAGCCAGTGGTTTGCGCAATTTAGATGGCCGTCAGCTGGAGCTTTGGGTTGAGCAAAATCAGATTTCGTTTTATCCCCAATACGGCTACCTCAATCGAGGCTTATTTGGTGATGCGCCAGTTGATCGAATAGAGGATGCTTTCGATCTGATCCATGTGGCGCTGACCGAGGCCCGAGTCTTGCCTGAGGTTTGGCAGTACTTTCAGCAGGTTAATCGCGATCAAATCACCCAGTTCACTCAGCATCCGCTATTTGGCTGGAATCAAATGATCGAACGCGCCGTGCAGGCCAACGATCCGGCGTTGGCGCACATTCCGCTAGACACGCTGGCAAGGATCACGGCCGAGGATATTGAGGTGGTCTACCGTCAGGAGTTTGCCGGTGCGCAAAACTATGTGCTCAACGTATCGGGTAATTTAAGCGAACGTCGATTGAAAAAAGCGCTGGAGGCCTCGATCGCCAGCCTGCCCGTCAACTTCACAGCAGCTGAGCCCAGCAATGCGCCTCGCATCAGCACCACCGGCAAGTTGGTGAGTCAGGGTTCCGGCGAGAAGGAGACCAGCTTGATTCGGTACTACTCACTGCCACGCAGCGCGGTGGACCGCTATCCCCTCTGGCAACTTCAAGGGTTTGCTGCTGAGCTGAGCAAGACTTTGTTCGAGCAAGTACGTGAACGAGACTCGCTGGTGTATGCCATCGGTGGCGAGATTTCAGACGCCAGCCTTTGGCACGAGGATTACGTTCTAGCCATCGCGACCACGTGTGATTCAAACAAGGTGGACGAGGTTGTTGCGTCTATTGATCGTGCGCTGGCTGTATTCGCGCAGAATCCACCTGCGCAGTCTGTGCTCGATAAAGGCATCGATGAGCGCGTGGAGGCTCGCAAGGACATGGTCAAAGATAGCCCAACGATCGTGCAGTTTTTGGCGCAGGCAGATCTGTATGATCTCGAGCTTGCTGATGTGCTTGATCCTGCGCGCGATGTCGAGAGCTACACCACGGCGCGTCTGGCTACACTGGCCCAAGCATTTGTCGACTCTACGCAAAAGCTGTCGTTGGTGTTATTGCCTTAATTTGCAGGGCTCTCTACCATGGCAGCCTTATGCGATGAGGTTGCCATGTCTGAACACATCTGGGTACGCGCCGAACAGCGCGGGTTTGAAAAGCGGGTTGGGATTACACCGCACGGCGTGAAGACGCTGATGGATGCGGGTTTTCGCGTCACCGTTGAGCGCAGTGATCACCGCATTATCCCAATCGAAGCCTACCAAGCGACGGACTGCGAGATCGCTGCGGCGAATACTTGGTCAGAGGCTCCCAAAGAGGCCTGGATCTTCGGGCTTAAAGAGCTACCAGAAGACAACTCCGATCTGCCGCATCGTCACATCATGTTCGGCCATGCCTATAAGGGGCAGTCTGGCGCAGAGGCGTTTTTGTCCAGATTCACGCGCGCTGGCGGTGCGCTTTACGACCTAGAATACCTCACCTCGGCCGAGGGTCGCCGCGTCGCGGCATTTGGTTATTGGGCAGGATTTGCCGGTGCTGCGGTCGGTGTGTTGCACTGGATTGCCCAGCAACGCGGTGAGACGGTAAAACAGGTGCCAACGTTTCCTTCGCGTGAGCCATTGGTGGCGCATTTGCAGCTTGAACTGGCTGCCTTGAATCAACGTCCCAACGCCATTGTCATTGGGGCACTTGGTCGCGTCGGCAGTGGCGCACGCGCCTTATTTGAGTCTCTGCAAATCGACTGCACTGCGTGGGACATGGCCGAGACGGCGAGCGGCGGGCCCTTTACCGAGATTTTGCAGCATTCGATTTTTGTCAATTGCATCCTCGCCAATGCTGGCGTGCCGGTTTTTGTGTCGGCAGATATGGCGGACTCAAAGCGAGAATTGAGCGTGATTGCCGACGTGTCTTGTGATCCGAGCAGCGCCTACAACCCGATTCCACTGTATGATTCCGCGCATAGTTTTGAATCGCCCTCCGTGCGGGTTCGTCAGCACCCTGTGCTCGATATTACTGCGATCGACAATTTGCCGTCGATGTTGCCCTTGGAGAGTTCCGAAGACTTCGCCGCGCAGTTACTGCCGCATTTGCAAATCCTCCCCGATGGCGAGGTTTGGCAGCGTGCGCTCGATACTTTTCACCAGTTTAGCTAAGGAGATTTTATGGCCACCACACATTGGGTCGGTACCGGTCTTTCATCCATTCCAGGCCTGAAAGCCTTGATTCAAAGTGGCCGTTCGGTGATCGCTTGGAACCGCACTGTTGAGACCGCCCAAGCGGCGCTGGAAGAGGTCGAAGCCGATATTCGTGCCTACCGTTTCGAAGACCTTGCCGCAGTGCTCAAGGCAGGTGATGTTGTGGTCTCGATGCTGCCCGGTGATCACCATGTGGGCTTGGCCAAACTCTGTATTGAGCATAAGGCGCATTTTGTGTGCTCGTCATATATCTCGCCCGAGATGCGGGCGCTGGATGCCGAGGCAACAGCAGCGGGTGTTTGTGTAATCAATGAAGTGGGCTTGGACCCCGGTATCGACCATTTAATGGCGCACGAGCTGGTGGCTCGCTATCGCCAATCGGCGGCATTTGATCCTGCCAATCGCCATTCCTTCCGTTCCTACTGTGGTGGCATTCCGAAGTTTCCCAATGCGTTTCGCTATAAGTTCAGCTGGTCGCCGTTGGGCGTGCTTAAAGCCCTCAAGTCACCGTCTAAATCACTCAAAGATGGCAAGCCTTTGATGGTTGATCGTCCATGGGATGCGATTAGCAAATATGAGGTGCCACTGTCGCCGCCGGAGACTTTCGAGGCCTACCCAAACCGAGATTCCACCGTGTTTCTAGCGCCGTATCACTTTGGTGCAGATTGGAAGATCGATACCTTTGTGCGCGGCACCTTGCGGCTTGATGGCTGGGAAAAAGCGTGGACGCCCGTTTTTCGCGAAATCGAAACGCTCAGCGGCGAGGCGGGGGAAGCGCGTCTGCGCGAGATGGCTGCAGCGTTTTGGCGCGACAATGCGTATGACGAGGGCGAGCCAGATCGCGTGGTTCTGAGCGTGGAACTCGATGTAGAGAACGCTGAAGGTAAAGTATTTCACCAGACTTACATCCTCGACGCTTGGGGCGATGCGCGCGGCTCGGCGATGGCAAGATTGGTCTCCGGAACCGTCAAGCTGGCCATCGAAGGCGTGCTCGAGGGCCATTTGCCTGCGGGTGTCAGTGCGGCACCAAGTGACTTGGCCACCGTTGAGACATGGATGGCAGAGGTGGCGAGCGCATCTCAAGTGCTCAACCGTGTGGATCATCTCGCAGGGTGAGTACGCTTAGCGATTATCAGCGCGGCCTACTGCTGACTGTTCTCGGGGTGTTGATCCTGTGTTTTGATACCCCGACCTTTCGACTGGCAGGTGATATCGAGCCCTGGACGGCAGTGTTTTGGCGTAGCGGTCTGACCTTTGTGGTGCCGGTGGTCATTTTGCTGATCTCCCCGTGGCGCGCTTGGCTACATCCAAAGCAGTTTACCCGTGCATTACTGTTGATCACGCTGTGCTACACCTTCAGTGCGATCGGCTTTATCAACGCCATTACCCATACTTCTATTGCCAATACGCTGTTTATTTTGGCGCTGATGCCGATCTTTACCAGCTTGCTGGCCTGGGTGTTTCTCAAAGAAGCGCCAACGCTGTCACTGTGGTTGACATCTGCTGTTTGCCTCGTGGGCATCAGCTTGGTGGTCGGGGGGATTTCGCCGGGTGTCGGTTATGAGGGTGAGCTGTGGGGGCTGTTGGCGGCAATGTCGATGAGTTTGTCGTTTATTTTGGGTCGCGGCCGTAAGGAAAATCTATCTTTGGCGCCGATCTTTGCCGGTGGCTTGGCAGCCTTAGTGGGCTTCGCGCTTGCCGATAATGTCACACTGCAGCCTTCGCAGATGCCATACATGTTGATCAATGGCGGCCTGATTATCCCGATTGCGTTTGCATTGATTGTGGCCGGACCACGGCATTTGCCTGCCGCACAAGTCGGGCTAATCATGCTTTTGGAAACTGCGCTCGGCCCCGTGCTGGTGTGGTGGTGGGTGGGTGAAAGCCTAGACCGCTCGCAATTGATTGGCGGTGCCGTCATATTGGCTGCGCTGTTTGTGTACTACGCGATGGCCTTTCGCAGCGAGCAAACGCGTCCGGGCGTGGCTTGATTTTGCCTTGAGTACGTTGGTCACGATTTCAAGCCCCAGCCTGTGTGACTCAATTATTAGGCGAAACCTTACTGGCACCCTACCATTGCGTCTTTTTAATCAAGGGCGAATTCCATGAGCTTAAAGATCAACGACGTTGTTCCAAATTTTTCTGCCGACTCAACCGAAGGTGCGATTCAATTCCACGACTGGATCGGCGACAGCTATGCGATTTTGTTCTCGCATCCAAAAGACTTCACGCCAGTGTGCACCACCGAGTTCGGCGCGGTAGCGAAATTGGCCGGTGAGTTTGAACAGCGCAACACCAAAGTGATGGGTGTATCGGTTGACTCAGTCGAGGAGCACCTGAAGTGGAAGCATGACATCGAAGCCTTCGCCAAGAGTCCTGCAAACTTCCCAATCATTGACGACACATCGCTCGAAGTGTCAAAAGCATTCCACATGCTACCTGCAGACGCCTATTTGCCAGACGGTCGTACCCCTGCCGATACCGCCACAGTGCGCTCGGTTTATATCATTGGTCCAGACAAAAAAGTGCGTTTGACCATGACTTACCCAATGTCTGTAGGCCGTAACTTCGCAGAAATCTTGCGTGCACTCGATGCTGTACAAAAAACCGACGGCCAGCCAATCGCCACGCCAGCAGATTGGGTGCCTGGTCAAGACGTGATCGTGGCGCTGAGCCTG
>JABXHR010000004.1 GCA_013373515.1 Gammaproteobacteria bacterium
AGGAACCAGCGATCGTGCGAGATCACAACCGCGCAGCCCGGGAAGTCGAGTAGCGCCTCTTCGAGGGCACGCAAGGTTTCTACGTCGAGATCGTTGGTGGGCTCATCCAGAAGCAAAAGATTGCCGCCAGAGCGCAGCAGCTTTGCAAGGTGCACGCGGTTGCGTTCTCCGCCTGACAGATCGCCAATCCGCTTTTGTTGATCTTGGCCTTTGAAGTTGAAGCGACCACAGTAGGCCCGTGAGGGCATCACAAAGTTGCCTACTGTGATGTTGTCGGCGCCGTCTGCGATCTCTTGCCAGACCGTGTTGTTGTCATCGAGTGAGTCCCGTGACTGATCCACATACGCGAGTTCCACGGTTTCACCGACCTTGAATTCTCCCGAGTCTGGTTGCTCTTTGCCCATGATCAACTTAAACAGCGTGGTTTTACCTGCGCCATTGGGGCCGATCACACCGACGATCCCGCCGCGAGGCAAGTTGAAGTTTAAATTGTCGTACAACAGGCGGTCGCCAAAGGATTTGGCAATGCCATTTGCCTCAATCACCAAGTCACCCAAGCGAGGGCCAGGTGGGATATAGAGCTCTTTGGTCTCTGATCGCGATTGGTAATCTTGCGAGGAAATCTCTTCAAATCGCTTAAGGCGAGCCTTGCTCTTTGCTTGGCGTCCTTTGGGGTTAGAGCGAACCCACTCGAGCTCCGCGTTGATTGCTTTCTGACGAGCGGCTTCGGTTTTTGCCTCTTGAGCGAGGCGCTTCTCTTTCTGGTCGAGCCATGAGGAATAATTGCCTTCCCAAGGGATGCCGTGCCCGCGATCCAGCTCAAGAATCCAGCCAGCAACGTTGTCTAAGAAGTACCGGTCGTGGGTAACGGCAACCACGGTGCCAGTGAAGTCTTTAAGGAATCGCTCTAGCCAAGCCACAGACTCGGCGTCTAAGTGGTTGGTGGGTTCATCTAAGATAAGCATGTCAGGTCCGCTGAGCAATAGTCTGCACAGCGCGACACGACGTCTTTCACCGCCAGATAGGTGCTCAACCTTGGCATCCCAAGCCGGTAGGCGAAGTGCTTCAGCGGCAACTTCCAATTTGCGCTCAATATTGTGACCATCTGCTGCCTGAAGGATGTTTTCAAGTCGTGCTTGCTCTGCTGCCAGTGCATCGAAGTCGGCATCTGGTTCAGCATAAGCTGCATAGACTGCCTCTAGCGCAGTCTGAGCGTCTTTAATCTCGCCGAGGGCTTCCTCTACAATATCGCGTACTGTCTTGCCGTCTTCGAGCTGAGGCTCCTGCTCTAGGTAGCCAATCTTGATGCCGGGCTGTGGTCTCGCCTCGCCAAGGATATCGGTGTCAATGCCTGCCATGATGCGTAATAGCGTTGATTTACCTGCACCGTTATAGCCCAGTACGCCAATTTTTGCGCCAGGGAAAAAGTTAAGGTAGATGTCTTTGAGAAGTGTTTTGTTCGGCGGGACGACTTTGCCGACGCCGTTCATGGTGTAAATGTATTGGGCCATGGAATTTGAGGGTGTTTAGATGCTCTCTAGTGTAGCAATCAATTCCGAGGCATTTAAGCAGAACATAAAAAAACCCGCCGAGTGGCGGGTTTTTCAACGCAGGGCGAGATTAAGCGCCGATGCGAGAAATGGTGTCGATAGTCAACAAGCCATCAACAGGCAGACCGTTCGCAGATTGGAACTTGCGAACTGCTGATGAAGTGGCTGTTCCGATGATGCCATCGATTGGACCAGCGTAGTAACCGCCAGCTTGCAGGCGAGACTGGATCGTGCGGATGCGATCTGGAGTCGCGTTGACTTCACACAAGATTGATTGCCATGCAACACGGCCTGCTGCAACTTCAACTTTGCGCGTCACAGTTTCGTATTTCGCTGGAACTGGGATGCTGCGAGTTGAGGCTGGAGTCACTTCGACTTGCTTGGTGACAGTGCCATATTTAGCTGGGATTTCAACAGTGCGAGTGGTCGCTGGTGTTGCAACAACTTTCTTAGTGATGGTTTTGGTAACCGCAGGCGTTACAACTTCTTGAGTTGTCGCTGGGGTTTTCAAAACACGCTTGGTAATTGTTTTGTAGGTGGCTGGGATTTCAACCAAGCACAAAACTTCGCCAGCACTGCCAGCATCTGGGTTGATGCGGGCTGCAGTCACGTTGCCACCACCACTGGTAACATACTGACCATTGACGATTTTGCCTGGCTTCCAAACGGTGCGAGCTGGTTGATCAACAACTTTCTCGGTAACAGTTTCATAAGTTGCAGGAACTGTTTTCAATGTTTTCTTTGCAGGCTCAACAACAACGGTCTCTGTAACAGTTTTGTATGTTGCAGGAACGATTTCTAGACGAGTAGACGCTTCTTCGACAACAACGCGTTCTGTGACGGTTTTGTAAGTTGCCGGAATGACTTCGAGTTTCTCACCAGCTGGTTCAACTAGAACCTTCTCTGACTTTGTTTCTGTGACAGGTGGGTAGTAAGCACGTGCGTAGCACTCACCTGGGCGTGGGTTAGGTGGCAAAGATGCACCTGCAGTTGAGTCGTATCCAGCGGCTGCGCTGACAGCACTCGCTGCATTTGAAGTTGCATTGACCGCAGTGGCCATTGCAGATTTTGCTGTGTCAGCGGCCATTGAGCCAGCTTTAGCAACTGTACTACCCGTTGACGAGCAGCCCGTTACTGTGGCGACGGCTGCAGCAAGAGCAGCTACCGCTAGCGTGTTGTTTCTCTTCATTTTGATCTCCTGTTCGCAAATCTCACGTACGTCTAAATTGTTGAGCGGTGTCTCTTTGGTTTTTCGAGGTAAACAGTACCGCCGCGTTAGCTTCGTTCATGCCAGTGGCATAGAATGGCGCTAAGCCTGTGTGCCCATGACTGGCCCACTCAGGCCATCATTTGTACCTTAACAGCCTTAACCATCACTGAAAGTAAGGGAAAAATCATTGGCTAGTGACAATTTTCCAGCAATATTGCGTGTTATGTCAATTTTGCGTAGCCCGAATGGGTGTCCTTGGGATCGTGAACAAACCCACGAGTCTTTATTGCCGTACCTTTTGGAGGAATCTTACGAATTTATTGATTCGGTCAAATCTGGCGACGTTGACGCCATGAAGGAAGAGCTCGGTGATCTGCTGTTGCAAATCGCGTTTCATGCGCAGCTTGCAGAGGAGAGAGGTTTGTTTAACTTCGCCGACGTTGATCAAGCCATTAGCGACAAAATGGTACGTCGTCATCCACATGTGTTCGGTGATGCATCCAGCGCCGATTTGGATCATAGATGGGAGGAGCTTAAACATTCTGAGCGCGAACAAAAGGGCCTGAAGTCGGTGCTGGATGACATACCGCTGGCTTTACCTGCGGTTTCTAGAGCGGAGAAAATTCAGCGCCGGGCGGCCAAAGTTGGATTTGACTGGGATGAGATCTCGCCGGTCTTTGCCAAAATCGAGGAAGAGATGGATGAAATTCGTCGAGCAATCGATGGCGACGGCGATATTCATGAGGAAGTGGGCGATTTGCTGTTCGCTTGCGTCAATCTGGCGCGAAAGCTCGATGTCAAAGCGGAGATGGCGTTAGACGATACCAACCGCAAGTTTGAAGCTCGCTTCCGCCAGATGGAAACCACTGTGTTGCCGAAAAGCTTGGCGGATTACTCGTTAGACGAGTTGGAAGCGCTGTGGGTGGAGGCAAAGAACGCGCAAAAGGGTTAGCGTCCAGAGTGGCACGCGGTTATGGCCCAGATTGACGCCAGTTGATCAGCGCCACAATCATCGCCAGTACAATAAATGCTCCGGCTGGAAATAGCGCAATCAGCGCGGGGGTGAACTCAAATTGCATTTCCAGAGCTGCCGCCATGCTCAATAGCTCTCCAGCGCCTGCAAATAAGCTCGCTTGGCCTACGAATTCTCGAACTGCACCCAGTACCAGCAGAATGAGCCCAAAGCCGATACTCATGCCAAGTGCATTGACGGCGGCATTCTTAATTGTGTTGCGGGTGGCGTGGGCTTCTATCCGGCCGAGAATAATGCAATTGGTCACGATCAGGGGCAAGAAAAGCCCAAGCGACAGATACAGCGACGGCAGGTAGGCCTGCATCAACAGCTCGATGACACTGACCAGCCCAGCGATTAACACCACATAGACGGCGATTCGGGTGTGCTTGCTAACCCAAGGCGCAATGGCGGCACTGAGGGCGGTGGCGAGTATCAACGTGATGGCTGTGGCAATGGCCATACCGAATGCATTGACTACGGTATTGCTGACGGCGAGCAAGGGACAAAGGCCCAGCAGCTGTACGGTCGCGGGGTTGTTTTTCAGTAAACCTTCGCTTAATTGATTCATGGCAATCTCAGCGTATTAATGGCGTTAATCACCGCCTTGGAGGTGATTGTTGCCCCAGCGATGGCATCAATACTGCCGCCCAGCGGCTTAAGTTCTAGTGTAGGCTCGCCTAGTGTTTGACCATTCAGTTGGTTGAGCCAATTGGATTTTTTGTGTTCGATTTTATCGCCTAGACCTGGTGTCTCACGGTGGCTCAATACCGCAGCCTCAATGATTTGGTGGTCAGGGTTCACTGCGACCAACAGTGCCACCTGATCTGCATACCCCATGGCCTCGACACGATAAATTGTCCGCACGTTACCGTCTAAAATGGCCGTCAGTGGAAATGACGGTGCGCTGGTTTTACTTTCACCATCGACATCACTCATTTGCGCAACCTTGCGCCATGCTCGGGCAATCGACTGCTGTTCAATGGCGGGTGTTAGCAACGTGTACAGCCCCGCGACCACAGCAATGCACACAACCAGAACTAGCGTTAAATTTTGTTGTTTTATCATCGGGCGCCTCGTGTTAACAGGCGGTCTATCAGTGGTACTGCGCTGTTGGCAATCAGCACAGCAAAGGCGACAGAATCAGGATATTGGCCAAATTCTCGGATAGACCAAATCAGCAAACCGAGCAGCGCGGCGTAGATGCATCGTCCCCGTGTGCTAATCGCCGCTGACACTGGGTCAGTTGCGATAAAAAAGGCGGCAAATACGGCTGCACCAAAGCCTAAATGTTCGGCGATCGTCAGTGGTGATGGCGTGACTGGCGATATTGCTAGGGCCAATGAGCCAAGTGTCGCGAGTAGTGTCACTGGAATGTGCCAACCGATAATTCTTCGGTAAAGCAGCACGAGGCCGCCGATCAATGCGCTAATACTCAATGCGAGTAGGTGGGTGTTAGGTTGCGCTGCGAGGTCGAATCCCAGCTTGGTGGCGCGAGCATGATCGAGTGGGGTGGCCCCGCTTAGGCCGTCTGGACTTGGCCATTGGCTCATTAGGTCGGGAAACGAAACCAAGCATACGACGTAGCCCACCATCGCTGGATTAAATACGTTTTGCCCCAATCCACCAAAGAAATCGCGCGCCAGCCAGATACTGCTTAAGGCCGCAACGATTAACACATACATTGGCAGATTAGGCGGCAAAGCCACCGCGAGTAGGTTCATGGCCACTGCCGTCGCGATTAGGCTGTCAGCGCCAATCGCGTTGCGACGCAAGTATTGGGTGAGCGCATCCAAACACTGTCCAAGAAGGATAAGGGTCACGGCTTGAAGTAGCCAATCGAGGCCGTAGGCATATAGTAATACTGCATCCACAGGCAGCAATGCAGCCAGCACCCAAAGCATGGTTGTACGCAGCGTCATTTGGCAGTCCTTTTTTTGAGGGCGGCTTTTTTGGCCTCCATCCGCGCTTTTTTCTCGGCGGCGAGTCGCTCTAATCGCGCTTCGCGGGCACTGTGTCGTTCGCCTGCCCGTTGTGCCGACCGCTCGGCTTGCTTCAGCGTGTTGAGCTGCTGCTTGGCGAGTCCAAATTGCATCGCCAGTGGAATCGCGCTTGGGCAGACATGATCGCAACAAGCACACTCAATACATGCGCTGAGGTGATAGCGCTCGAGCATGTCGCGCGCAAAGGGCTG
This sequence comes from Gammaproteobacteria bacterium, assembly GCA_013373515.1. Taxonomy (GTDB): domain Bacteria; phylum Pseudomonadota; class Gammaproteobacteria; order JABXHR01; family JABXHR01; genus JABXHR01. Next base: position 5,967 of record JABXHR010000004.1, read on the forward strand.
GGTCGCAAAATGCATTTGGGCGGGCAACAGCCCTTCGGGGCAGACCGGCTCACAGACCCCGCAGCGGATGCATGGCGACACTGGTGTCGAGTCCACAGGGGTTTCAATTAACAAGCAGTTGCTGGTTTTGCCGATGACGGCGAGGTTGGGGTCGGTCGGTCGACCCATCATGGCGCCACCGAGTCGCACGCGTGCATTTGCAGCAATCCCCAACGTGTTCAAGACCACTTTCACAGGCAGCCCAATGGGTAGCCAGTAGTTTGCTGGCGTGGCAACTGCTGAACCAGTAATGGTCACAACGCGCTGTGTCAGCGGTCTGCCGTCGTTGGCGTTATTGATGGCATAGGCGGTATGGACGTTGATGACGGCCAGACCTTGTTCCACAGGACGTTGACCCGGTGAAAGACGCACACCAAGTAGTAACTCGATTAACTGTCGCTCGCCGCCGCTAGGGTACTTGGGCGGCACGGCGATTAGCTCAAAGCCGTCATGCTGTTTCAGCGCCTCAATGGCCTCTGTTTTGTTGTTTTCGATGCCGATGATTAACCGCTTGGCACCGACTGCAGTTTGCGCCAGTTTTGCCCCTTCGACGACCTCTGCGGCATATTCGCGCAGTAAGGCTTCGTCGCATGTGATGTAAGGCTCGCATTCTGCGGCGTTGATGATCAGCGTTTCAACCGGTTGGCCAAGCTTGCGTGCCGTGGCGAACCCGGCGCCGCCCATGCCGACGATGCCGGCGGCATCGATGCGCTGCAACAAGGTGCTAGCCTCGAGCAGTGTGCATGGCTCGGATGATGGGCTCAAATGCATATCAATGACCATTTGGGCATTGGGGAGTGTGGTGATTTGGCGAACGGTGCCAGCGTATGGTGCGTGTAGCGCACTGCCTGCGATGCCATCGCAAATGGCGACGCACTGACCCGCTTTTACACGCTCTCCAACGCTGACCAAAGCGCGGCGAGCCCCATTTTTATCGAGCAACGGAAGCATGACTTGCGAGGGTGTTGGCCAGTTTTGAATGCCCTGGATTAGCGAAATCGCCTTGTGGCCGTCCAGCCAAAGTCCGCCATTTAGCGAGTGGTCGAGTGTTTTCAAGACGGCCATAGCGCCACTCGCTTGGAGACGGGAATCAGCTCGATGCAATCGACAGGGCAGGGCGCAATGCAGAGCTCGCAGCCAGTGCAAGCGGGTTCGATCACGGTATGCATATGTTTGGCGGCACCCATGATGGCGTCGACGGGGCAGGCTTGAATACACTTGGTGCAGCCGATGCAATCCTCCTCAATGATTAGCGCTACGACCGCAGGTGTTTCAGTGCCATTTTCGGGATTAAGTGGCTCTGGTTCCACGCCCATGATGTCGGCCAATGCTTGGATGCCCGCTTCGCCGCCCGGCGGGCATTGATTGATGCCAGCCTCACCTTTGGCGATGGCTTCGGCGTAGGGGCGGCAGCCGGGATAATTGCACTGGCCGCATTGCGTTTGGGGTAGCACCGCATCAAGCTGCTCCACAATGGGGTCGCCGTCGACCGCAAACCATCGGGTGGCTTGATTGAGTAACCAAGTCAGGCCAAGACCGAGCACCAGCGCAAATAAGATGGCAATCATTGTCTACACCATCCCTGCAAAGCCCATAAAGGCCAGCGACATAATGCCGGCGGTCAGCAATGCCGTGGGTGTGCCTTTAAATGGACCTGGAATGTCCGCTTGTTCTAAACGCTCGCGAATGCTGGAAAACAAAACCAACACTAGCGTAAACCCCAATGCTGCACAGAATCCAAACCATGCGGACTCAAATAGGCTATTGCTTGCCTGTTGGTTGAGCACCGCTACGCCCAGCACGGCACAATTGGTGGTGATCAGCGGTAGATATATCCCGAGAAGATTAAACAACACTGCGCTGACTTTTTTGATGTAGAGCTCGGTGATTTGCACCGTCGCTGCGATGCACAAAATAAACACAATGGTACGCAAATACAGCAACTCGTAGGGCAGTAGAACATAGGCGGTGGTCAAGTAGCTGAGCACCGAGGCCAGGGTGAGCACAAAGGTGGTGGCGAGCCCCATGCCAAGGGCAGGTGCGAAGCGTTTTGAGACGCCCATAAAAGGGCACAGTCCCAAAAATTTCACCAGCACAAAGTTATTGATAAACACTGTGCCGATCAGAATGGTTAGCGTATTTTCAAACATTGCGACCCGTGAGCTGCTTCAAGGTTTTGTCCATCAAGGCCGATAGCCTGTCTAGAGAGAGAGGTTGTTGGCAAGGTGAAATACATACGGTCTATTGTATTCGAAGCGGTGATGGTGGTTGGCATTTTGGCGGCCATTGTCTCTAGCGCTTTGCCGAGTCTGCTGCAAATGGGCCGCGAGTCCCGTTTGCAGACGCTGATTGAAACTTACGACGACTTGGCGCAGCTTGGGCTGCAAAATATTTCAGTCGTCTCCGCTGCGCACACTGGAGCCTACCAACCGTTTCCGGTCAATTCCGGAACCGTGCTCGATGCGTTGGAGCCTCATCACGAGCTGGTTGTGCGATTTCATGACGACAGCATTGTTGTCGCGCATCGCGGTACACCGCCGGAAGATCGTCCATTTTGCAGCGTTCGTATCGCCAAAGAGGGCGTATTCGCCCCCTTGCGCCAATCCCGCTGCTAGCTACTTGATGCGCATTCCCGGCGCAGCGCCCTCGTGTGGTTCCAAAATGTAAAGCTCTTTTCCGCCCGGCCCCGCTGCCAGCACCATGCCCTCGGACAACCCAAATTTCATTTTGCGCGGTGCAAGGTTGGCCACCATCACGGTATGTTTGCCAATCAGCGATTCGGGTTGGTAGGCGCTTCTGATACCGGCAAACACGTTGCGGGTCTCGCCGCCCAGATCCAGCGTGAGCTGCAGAAGCTTATCGGCGCCGTCGACGAGCGTGGCGTTGACGATTTTGGCGACACGCAAATCAACCTTGCTGAAGTCGTCGATACTAATGGTGTCAGCAATGGCTTCGCCACCGGGCAGCGCTTTTGGCTCGGCCTTGGGCGCTGGCGGCTCAAATAATGCGTCGAGTTGCTTAGCGTCAACGCGCTGCATTAGATGCTTGAACGGCTCAATTTGCGTGACGGCCAATTCGCTCTGCCAGTCGCCGAGGCTTGTGGCGGTTAGGGCTTCGACTTTGGCGGTCAGCGTGGGGAGCACAGGTGCAAGATAGCGAGCCAAATGTGTAAACGCATTCACCAGCGCAGAGCACACTTGATGCAAGGCTTCGATCTTGCTGTCGTCTTTGGCCATTTCCCAAGGCTTATGCTGATCGACGTAGGCATTGACTTGATCAGCAAGTGCCATAACCTCACGCATCGCCTTGCTGTACTCGCGTTCGCTGTAGTATTGAATGATGGCTGGCTTCGCTGCCTTGATTCTGTCGAGCAAGGCATTGCCGCCGTCGCCAAATTCTGCGCTCACTTGGCCGTCGAAGCGTTTGCTAATAAACCCTGCCGAGCGCGAGATGATGTTGACAAATTTGCCCAATAAATCGCTGTTGACCCGCTGCATAAAATCGTCAGGGTTGAAATCGATGTCTTCGTTTTTACCGCTGAGCTTGGCCGACAAGTAGTAGCGCAACCACTCTGGATTCATGTCCAAATTAAGATATTTAAGCGGATCGAGGCCAGTGCCACGACTCTTGCTCATTTTCTCGCCATTATTGATGGTCAAAAAGCCATGTACGAAGACGGCGTTAGGCACTTTGCGACCGCTAAAGTGCAGGATGGCAGGCCAGAACAGCGTATGGAAGGTGATGATGTCCTTGCCGATAAAGTGATACTGCTCGGTGGTGTCGTCGGCCATAAAGGCATCGTAGTCGATGTTTTGCTTGGCAAAGTGATTTTTCAAAGATGCCAAGTAACCGATTGGCGCGTCGAGCCACACGTAAAAGTATTTGCCTTCAGCGTCTGGGATTTCGATACCAAAATACGGTGCATCGCGCGAGATATCCCAATCGCCCATCTTGGGCTTGCCATCTTCGTCTGGTTCGATCCACTCGCTGATCTTGTTGAGGACTTCGCTCTGCACTGCGCCGCTGGTGGTCCACTTTTCAAGGAACGCGATGCATCGCGGGTCGGACAGCTTAAAGAAGAAGTGCTCGGAAGACTTCAGCTCGGGGGTGGCGCCCGATAATGCCGAGTAGGGGTTTTTCAGGTCAGTCGGCGAGTACACTGCACCGCAGTTTTCGCAGTTGTCGCCGTACTGATCCTCGGTGCCGCACTTGGGACAAGTGCCCTTAATGAAGCGGTCAGGCAGGAACATGTTCTTTTCGGGGTCAAAAAACTGCTCGATTACGCGGGTTTCGATCAGGCCGTTTGCTTTTAAGTCCAAATAAATCTGCTGTGCAAGCTCGTGATTCTCAGGCGCGTCGGTGCTATGCCAGTTATCGAACTGAATGTTGAAACCTTCCAGATAAGGTTTGCGGCCCTCGGCGATATTGGCCACAAATTGCTGCGGCGTGATGCCCGCTTTTTCAGCGGCAATCATAATTGGCGCGCCATGCGCATCATCGGCGCAGACAAAATGAACCTCGTGGCCCTGCATTCGCTGAAAACGGACCCAGATGTCGGCTTGGATGTATTCCATGATGTGGCCGATATGAAAGGCGCCGTTGGCGTAGGGCAGTGCGGTGGTGACGAACAGTCGTCTCTGGCTCATTAATGACTCCGAAAATAGCGTCGATTGACACGGTTTGTTACTATGCGGGCTCCTATTTTACGTGAGTACACGCAAAATGCAGAGTGCTGAAACACTGCAAACGCTGATCGCCCAATTTTGCGACCCATTGACCGGTAAGTCTTTGGGCGATGCGGTCAAAGTCAGCGGTCCGCCCACCATGCTGTCAGTCACCTTGGGGTTCTGGGTCGAGCAGCTGGATGCCTACAAGGCAGACCTCGATCAGTTTCTCAAGGCGCAAGGCGTCGAGGCAGACTACGAATTGTCGTGTGCGGTTGTGGCCCATCAAGTGCAAAGCGGCCTCAAACCGTTGTCTGGTGTGGCTAATGTTGTGGCGGTGTCGAGCGCCAAAGGCGGGGTGGGTAAAAGCACAACTGCAGCCAATATTGCGCTATCGCTTGCGCGCTCAGGCGCAAAAGTTGGGCTGCTTGATGCGGATATCTACGGGCCAAGTCAGCCACAGATTTTTGGCATCTCTGGCAAACCACAGTCACCCAACGGCAAGACCATCTTGCCGCTGGAGAATCATGGCGTTTCGGTGATGTCGATTGGCTTTTTGATCGATCCTGATTCGGCAATGGTTTGGCGTGGCCCAATGGCCACCGGTGCACTGCAGCAGTTGCTCACCGATACCGAATGGGGCGAGCTTGATTATTTGATTATTGACTTGCCGCCGGGCACTGGCGATATCCAGCTGACCTTGTCGCAAAAGATACCCGTCAGCGGTGCGCTGATCGTCACCACACCACAAGATCTCGCTTTACTTGATGTTCGCAAGGGCATCAGCATGTTTGGCAAGGTCAATATCCCGATTTTGGGCGTGGTAGAGAATATGTCGCTCCACACGTGTAGCCAGTGCGGTCACAGTGAAGCGGTGTTTGGCGAAGGCGGCGCGGAACGCTTGTCAGAAGAACTGGGTCTTGAGCTGCTCGGACAATTGCCATTGGCGATGGATATACGATTGGCCACCGATGCTGGTGCGCCGACTGCGGTCAGTGAGCCGGACTCCGTCGCGGGGGTGTGTTATCAAAAAGTGGCACGCGGCCTTGCCATCAATCTCGCCCAGCGGGCTAAAGACTTTGCGGGCAAGTTCCCCAAAATCGTCGTCGAATAGGACAGATCATCATGGCAATCAAATCAGATAAGTGGATTCGTCGTATGGCAGAAAACGAAGGGATGATCGATCCCTTCGAATCGGGGCAGGTGCGCTACGTCAACGATGAGAAAATCGTATCCTACGGCACCTCGAGCTATGGCTACGATGTGCGCTGCGCTCGTGAATTTAAGATATTTACCAACGTCAATAACAGCATTGTCGATCCCAAGGCCTTTGATCCCAAGAGCTTCGTTGACGTCGAAGATGACGTCTGCATTATTCCGCCCAATTCCTTCGCGCTGGCACGGACAGTGGAATATTTCCGTATACCGCGTAGCGTACTGACCGTGTGTTTAGGCAAGTCTACCTATGCACGATGCGGGATTATCGTCAACGTGACACCGCTTGAGCCGGAGTGGGAGGGTCATGTGACGCTGGAGTTTTCAAACACCACACCATTGCCTGCCAAGATTTACGCCAACGAAGGGGTGGCACAGATGCTGTTCTTTGAATCAGATGAAATTTGTGACGTGAGCTACGGTGATCGCGGTGGAAAATATCAAGGCCAAACCGGCGTAACCCTGCCGCAGACCTGAGATAGAGTATTGATAAACCGGCAAAACTATCTCAATTAGCGTCCTTGCAGCAATTATGACTTTAAAATTCATAGTAATGACTGCATATTGAGCCGGCAAAAACGGCGAATCGACATGGATTGGAAACAACCACAATGAATCAATTGACCTCGGCCACTGTGCCACCGACTGTTAAAGCAGCGATGCCCGATGTTGCCATCGAGTCACAAGCGCAGCTAGCAGGTAAAATTAACTGGGTGGGCATGAGCCAAATCGATGTGCCGATCCAATTGCCGGCACCCATGAAAGGCACCTCTGATGCGCGGGTCCAGGCATATGTCAGCCTCGATGACCCTGCGGCGAAGGGTATCCACATGTCGCGCTTGTACTTGGCCCTTGATGACTTGTTGGCCAACCAGCCACTGTCGCCTGCATTGATTAGCTCGTTGCTTGGCCGTTTTTTAGAGACCCACACCGGCCTGTCGAACAATGCTTTTGTCGAGCTGCGTTTCAATGCCGTGTTGCGTCGCAATGCCTTGCTGAGTGATAACTCTGGCTTTAAGCGCTATCCATCATTTATTCGCGGGTCACGCCGTGGCGATGAAATCAAACTCGAAGTTGGGGTTGATGTTGAGTATTCCTCAACGTGTCCTTGCTCGGCTGCTTTGGCCCGCCAACTCATTCAAGAGGGCTTTGAGGAAACCTTCGGCAGCGAAGGTAAAATCGACGCAGACGCGGTCAAAGCATGGCTCGGGACCATTGAGGGCATTCGCGCAACGCCTCACAGCCAGCGCTCGCGCGCGCAGTTGATCGCCACGGTGGATAGCTCGCAAAGCACCTTCCCGTTTTTGCAGATGATCGACGCGGTGGAAACTGCGCTCGGTACACCGGTACAGACAGCAGTCAAACGTGTGGATGAGCAGGAGTTCGCTCGCCTTAATGGTCAAAACTTGATGTTCTGTGAAGACGCAGTACGCCGAGTGTCAACAGCTATGGGCTCACTCATTGCTGTCGAAGACTTCTGGGTGCGTGTCAATCACTTCGAAAGCCTCCATGCTCACGATGCGGTCGCTGTGGCAACCAAAGGCATTGAGGGTGGCTACTCTGATGCACCTGGTGTAGCGCCCACGCTCTAAATCATCCTCCTCTCATGGCAAGATCAGGGCGCACAGTGTGCCCTGCCATCTGCTGGCACTATGATTGCTTGATAAGATCTTGATGCCTGCGACAAAGACTAAGCACTGGCGTCGACACAAGATTCACGAGCAGGGCGGTGTCATGGCCAAAAAGACAAAAGAAAAAACTGAGACTAGCCCGGCGCGGATTATCGTCGGCTTGATACTGGGGTTGTTTGTCGTGTTGTTTGCGGTGAACTGGGCGGTTAACCATCAGCCTGCAAGCAAGGAAAGGCCTGCCGCCAAGCCGCAACCGACGGTTACGCCAACGATGTCTACGGCGAGCCTACAGAGCAACACGCAGACACAGCGCTCGACAGCGAATACCGCGAATACCGCGAAACAGTCGGTTCCCGCAGGCGCGGGTGACGCACCGTTGATGCTGGCGGTGGATACGTCCGTCGTGGTGTCGTCGGTAAAGTCAGCTCAGGCCAGCGGATCCTCTACGTCTGTGCCAGCGGCCAAGCCAGATCCTGTCCTGTCCCACTACATTGATCAAGGGTTGTCGATCGAGCAGCTTAATCGCCGGATTGAGGGGGCTGAGGATATTGCCCCTAGCGCTGAGGGCGTGGCAGCGTTGACCTTTTCTACTGCCAAAATGACCGAGCGTATTACCTTTAATTTCACCACCAGCAGTCGTCGCATCTATGCACGCTTGCCACTTGAAAAGACGAGCCATCCTCACGTCCTAGTTGAAGTTGTCAGCGGATTTAATCGGCAAGTGGCCATGATGTCCTTGTCGGCGGCAGACCAAGCCAGAGTGGTTTCGCTGCATCAACTGCCCAAGACTCTAGGGGTCGGTAGTCATAGGGTGCGTGTATTTGCGCTGACGGCTGACGCGCCACTGATTGCGGAAGGTGAGTTGGTCATCGAGCGCTAGGTCGATCTTGAGTCAAATTCAACGCGACAACTGAGCTGGCCATGATCTGACAGGGTGTGCAGTGATTGTCCAACTTCACGCGGGCTCAAATCATCGAGTTCCGTGTTGAGCAAATGATCGTTGTAGACCCGCAAACTACCCACGCGTCCAATTGATTGTTGTGTGCCCCCGTGACGATCGCGCATCCATTTGGGAACGAGGTGATTCGAGACAAATACATGGTCTAGCACATCGTAGTGCCCGTTATAAACGTGCGTGTAGAGCACATCGCGATGGGATTTGCGTGTTTGCATTTCAAGGGCACTGTGTAGCTGATAGTCGCCTAGTTTCATTCGTTGGCGTTGACGCTGATCGTGATCCTCGACCAAGTCACTGTGAATGCTAGGAACCTCGTCGCCGCCAGCGATATGGGTGGAAACGCTACGAGGACTATCATTGAGGTCGCCAATGACCAGCACTGGCACGCTCGGGTCTTTGGCAATCTGATTGGCGGTTAGAGCGCGTATGGCGCATGCCTCGATGGTACGAATCATCAGCGATCTGGCTCGGCCAACGGCATCCTCGATGACATATTGTGCAAGATCCAAATCTCCGTCGAGATTAGCCGCCAGCGGGCGCTTCGATTTCAAATGTGCCGCAAAAACGCAAATGCGTTGCTCTGGATATTGACTGGACTCAAAGTGTGCCTCGATGACGGCGCGGTTGAATTGATTTAGCGGTGTGTCATTGCATTGCAGGTCCATTCGCCAGTCGCGATTTGAGCCATCGCTGACCTTGGTTTGTAGCGCCAGGTTTTCAGGAAAGCGTTGGTGTGCCACCCAATGCGTACAGCGCCAAGTTGACCGGTAGGCGATCGCCACTCGAGGCGCATTGAACACAACTTGGCTACCCTGTGTTTCGCGGGTTTTCTCGTCCAGCGGGGCAGTAATGAGTTTTGAATCGGCGTGGCCGTCGGTGCCGCGAATGCACGCTAGAAGTGATGTCTCATCAAAACACTCCTGAAAAGCCACAATGTCTGCATCCAGCGCAATGAGTTGCTGCTGCACCCATGCGGACTTCTCTTTGAACTGGGCGGCGCTGTAGTAGTTGTGTCTGCCAGGCGAGTAAAAATAATATTGCTCAATGTCACTGCTGGCGCGGATCCAATTGCGGAGATTGAAGTTTGCGATAGTTAATTGGTTGCTCATCCAATCATTTAACCGGGTGTTACAGCAATGTGCAATGATTGAAGCGACAGTTGTCACGCACTGTTCGGATGCAAATCGGTATAATTAGCCGGCCAGCAAGGAAATAAGATGGATACAGAGCAGCCCGTAATCGATGCGCGTTTGGCGCAACTGACCCTCGATGCGAACAACAGTACACCCTTATATATCCAACTTGGCGAACAAATCGCCAATGCGGTGCGGGCCGGGGTCTGGCGAGCGGAAGAAGCGCTGCCGTCCGAGCGAACCATCAGCGAGCAGCTTGGTGTCTCACGAGTCACCTCGCGAAAAGCCATCGAAACGCTGATCAACCAAGGCATGTTGCAGCGCCGGCGCGGCTCTGGTACCTATGTAATATTTCGACAGACACAAGCCACCACTCAGCTGGTTAGTTTCTCCACAGAAATCACGCAGCGTGGTTTACGGCCTAAATCGGTATGGATCGAGAAGTTGTCACGTCTGGCGTCCAAAGCAGAATCTTTAAGTCTAGGGATATCGTCGAAAGATCGTGTGTTGGTGTTGGCGCGACAGCGTTTTGCTGACGATGAGATTTTTTCGGTCGAGCGCGCATTGGTACCGGGGTGGGTGATTCCAGACCCAGATCGCGTGGATCAGTCCCTATACAAGGCGATGGCCGCCGAAGGCGTGCAAATCGAGCGAGCCATACAGCGCATACGGGCCATTAACGCCGACAAGGAGTTGGCCATGCAGGCCGGGGTGGCCATTGCCGAGGCTATGCTGCAGATTACGCGCACCTCGTATGACAAAGATGGCCGTATTGTAGAGATCACTGATACTTTCTGTCGTTCAGATCGCTACGACTTTGTCGCGGAAATCACTGCCGATTCACTGGGCAACGGTTAGTGTGATGCTCAAAAAAGTGGTGCGTTTGATTGTTGCGCTGGTACTGCTCGGTGCGGCCATTGCCTTCAAGTCGGTATCGCCCTCCGCTCAGTTCGATCAATATGTGTTGGCGTTGACTTGGCATCCCGGGTTTTGCACTGGTCGCGATGGCAAACCAGAGTGCCGCCAAATGGATACGTTTGCCACCGAGGAGTTTGTGCTTCACGGTCTTTGGCCGGATGAGGTGTCGTATTGCAATGTGGGTGTGCAATCTGAATCACTGTCAAAGTCAGGACAGTGGTGTGAGATCGATGTTCTGCCGGCCGAAGATCAATATTTTGAAGTGCCTGCTAAGCGTTCACTGATGCCCGGCAGCCATGAGCGCAGTTGCTTAGATCGCCACGAGTGGGTCAAGCATGGTACGTGCAGCGGGCTGGACTTTGATGAATATTACGACTTGTCTTTGGCACTGGTGTCACGCTTTGCTGAATCAAAAACGTCAGATTACGTCGCGGCAAATCGTGGTAGACGAGTTGGTCGTGCTGCCTTTTACCGTGTTGTTGCAGAGGATTTTGGTCGAGACGGCGCGTGGAAGGTACAGGCCATTTGCAACGACGACCGACTCACCGAGGTGCGGTTGATGCTGCGCGCAGATGTAGAGCCCAATGCGACATTTACACAGTGGGTCAGTGGTGATGCTGAGCGCTATCGCGCAAAATGTGGCAGTGAATTTTTCATAGATTAGAGAGAAAGTATGTTCTTTTTGGGGTTGGCGTTATTTATTGGGGTACATGTGCTCACCGCGTTGCCGATACGGGCAACGGTGCGTGAGGCGATGGGCGAGAAGCCTTACCGTGCGATTTATTCGCTGCTGTCATTGCTTGGCTTTGGTTTAATGATCTACGGCTATACCGATGCGCACAATGCGTATCGTGGCACGCTGTTATATCAGCCACCCCCATTTTTGAAGCACATTGCAATGCTGCTGGTGTTGTTCGCGTTTTGGGGGCTTGCTGCCACCAATTCGAAAGGCAAAATTCACGCGCTGGTACAGCACCCGCAAATACTCGGCGTGAAGCTCTGGGCATTTGCACATCTATTGGCCAACGGCGATTTATTCTCGGTAATCTTCTTTGGCAGCTTTTTGGCTTGGGCGGTAATTGCTCGGGTGTCTTATAAGCGTCGTGGCGTCAAAGGCCCAGACCGCAACGTATCGTTTGGATTGCGAGATGTCGTGGTGATGGTAATTGGAACGGTGCTTTATGGGGCGTTTGCGTTTTGGGCGCATCCAGCGTGGATCGGTGTATCTGTGGCTGGATAAGGTTGAAGATTGAAGCTTGGCTGCAGGGTGCAGCCAAGCCAACAGGATTTAAACTGCTTTAACGTTGGCTGCTTGCAAGCCCTTCGGACCTTGCTCAGTCTCAAAGCTAACAGGTTGGCCTTCCTTCAGTGTGCGGAAGCCATCACCTTCAATGGCGCGAAAGTGAACGAAAACGTCTGGGCCGCCATTCTCTTGTGTGATGAAGCCGAAGCCCTTTGATTCGTTGAACCACTTAACGGTACCGTTTGAGGTAGACATAACTCAATATTCCTTAAAAACAAAAATAAACGCACTGAATCATCATTAAACTGCGGAATTATGACGGTGGAATGAAGCGCGAAGGGTTATTCAAACAGACTTAATGCCATCGTGGCATTCGACAGAGGTGAAGAGCCAGTCCACAGACAATGGCACAGTTTCTTGCAACTGGCAAATTATTATTTGGTAAAGCCCCGTAAAGTCGGGGCTTTTGTCGCAATTGTGATGGTTTATTAACCTAAACCGCCCACGCACATGTATTTAATCTCCAGATAATCGTCCAAACCATACTTCGAGCCTTCACGACCCTGGCCGGATTCTTTGACGCCGCCAAACGGTGCCATCTCGGAGCTGATAATGCCTTCATTGATGCCGACGATGCCGTACTCGAGCGCTTCGCCGACGCGCCAAACACGACCAATATCGCGGGAGTAGAAGTAAGCCGCTAGGCCGAACGGGGTATCGTTGGCGAGTTGGATGGCTTCGGCCTCGGTATGGAAGCGCACCAATGGCGCAACGGGACCGAAAATTTCTTCGCGGCAGATTCGCATATCGGGAGTCGCGTCGGTGAGAATGGTGGGCGCGATAAAGTAGCCTTCGTCATCTTCGTAGTTGCCGCCAATCTTGACCTTGCCGCCTTGCGCTGTGGCCTCTTCAAGTAGGCTGAGTACCTTGTCCGCCGCCTCTTTGGTAATCAAGGGTCCAATGCTGACGCCATCGATCAAGCCATTGCCCATCACTAGCGCTTCGGTTGCCGCGGCAAATTTCTCGGCGAAGGCATCGTAGACACTGTCTTGTACCAAAATGCGGTTAGCGCAGACGCAGGTTTGTCCGGCGTTGCGGAATTTGCAGATAATTGCGCCTTTGACGGCTTCGTCTAGATCGGCATCGTCAAACACGATAAACGGCGCGTTGCCACCGAGCTCCATTGATAGGCGCTTGAGCGTGCCTGCGCACTGCTCGGTGAGCAGCTTGCCTACTTCTGTGGATCCGGTAAACGTGAGCTTGCGTACGGTCGGGCTCTGGGTGATGGTCTTGCCAATGTCTGAGGTATAGCCACAGACCAAATTAATCACGCCAGCCGGAATGCCCGCTTCTTCGGCCAGCGCCACCATGGCAAATGCAGACAGCGGGGTTTCGTTGGCTGGTTTGCAGACCACGGTGCAGCCCGCCG
>JABXHR010000113.1 GCA_013373515.1 Gammaproteobacteria bacterium
ATCATGAGTTCTACCTGTTCTGGTGGTTTGCTTGGTCGATCATGATCGGTCAGTTTACCGCGCGCTTTATCGGTGGTCTGCGCACCCAAACCGTACTCGCAGCACTTCTGATTGTGCCCTCAATCCCTTTGGCGATTTGGTTCAGCGTACTCTACTACTATCATGACAATCAGATCGACACGACGGGCTTGCTCAATACCCTAATGATCGTGGTCGGCATTACCTTTGTGGTCAACTCGCTCGATAGCTTGATTCGCCTGTATACCGACAACCTAAACCTCACGGTGAGTCGCTTTGGCAAAGCGGGCTATGTCGCGGGCAATGTCGCGGTATTGTTCGGTCTAACCTTGGCCTTTAAAAGCCAGTGGTTACAGATACAATGGATCGGCGCCATCGTGATCGGGTTATATTTGGCGTGTGTGGTTTATATCCTGCTACGTAAACGCGCAGCAGTCAGCGCTATCACGAGCTCGCCAGAAGAAAACCAGCTCGATTTCAGCAAAATCGACACGGTCAACTGACCCAGCAACGGAGAACACTTCATGCAATACGACTTTATCATTGTGGGCGCTGGCAGCGCGGGCTGTGTACTGGCGCGACGTCTTAGCGATCAGCCCGGGGTAAACGTCTTATTAATCGAAGCTGGCAAGCCAGTGCCATGGTGGGATTTTCGCGTCCATATGCCCGCTGCGCTTGCCTATCCGTTGCAAGGCAAAACCTACAACTGGTGGTTCGAGTCCGAGCCCGAGCCCCATATGTACGGTCGGCGCATTTATCACCCCCGAGGCAAAGCGCTCGGGGGATCAAGCGCCATCAATGGCATGATCTATATCCGTGGCAACCCTATGGACTACCAGCGCTGGGCTGAAGATCCGGCCTTGAGCAGCTGGGATTACGCCCATGTGTTGCCCTACTTTAAAAAAGCGGAAACTCGCCAAAAGGGCGGCGATGATTACCGTGGCGACAGCGGCCCATTGCACGTCAGCACCGGCCCCTGTCAAAACCCGCTGTTTAAAGCATTTTTCAATGCGGGACAGCAAGCGGGTCACCCCTACACCGACGACGTCAACGGCTATCAACAAGAGGGCATTGGCCCGTTTGATATGACCACCCATCAAGGCGAACGTTGGACCGTATTCAAAGCCTATCTGCGCGATGTGATGGACCGTCCAAACCTCACGGTCGTCAACCGCTGCCATGTCCACAAAGTCATGATGGAAGGCAAGCGCGCCATCGGCATCGACACAGACAAGGGCCAGTTTAAAGGCAACGAAGTCATCGTCAGCGCGGGCGCGTTCGGCTCGCCACAGCTGCTGGAGTTATCCGGCATCGGCCAAGCTGCGCATCTGGAATCGGTGGGCGTCAAGCCAATCCACGAACTCAACGGGGTTGGCGAGAATCTACAAGATCACCTCGAAGTCTACGTACAACAAGCCGCCTCTAAGCCCGTATCGATGTACTACGCCCTTAAGCCATGGCACCAAGCGCGCATCGGGGTGCAGTGGTATCTGACCAAGACCGGTGAGGGCGCCAGCAACCAATTTGAAGCCGGTGGGTTTATTCGCAGCAACGAGGACGTCGAGTACCCCAATTTACAGTGGCACTTCTTGCCCATCGCCATTCGCTATGACGGTACCGCCCCCAAAGACGGACACGGCTACCAAGTACACGTCGGCCCGATGTACTCTGACAGCCGTGGCACTGTGCACATCAAATCTGCAGACAGCCGCGCCGCACCTGCGATTCAATTTAACTACCTCTCAACCGAGAAGGACCGCAAAGAGTGGGTCGAAGCCATTCGCAAAAGCCGAGAATTGTTTGCTCAGCCTGGGTTTGATGAATTTCGTGGTCGAGAGCTGCAACCCGGCCCCGACGTCCAAACCGATGAAGAAATCTTGGACTTTGTGCGCAAGGACGGCGAAAGCGCCTACCACCCCTCGTGCACCTGCAAAATGGGTAGCGATGAAGCGGCCGTGGTCGATGCCTCGATGCGGGTACACGGCCTAGAGGGCCTGCGCGTCGTCGATGCGTCAATCATGCCCCACATCACCAACGGCAACCTCAACGCACCAACGATCATGCTGGCCGAAAAAGCCGCCGACATTATCTTGGGCAATACACCGCTGGCACCCGCTGATGTGCCGTGGTATCGGCACAACCCCAGCGCCAACGCATAGCCATTGCATGAAACACCGCTAGCCACAGCCTGAGTTCTCAGGCTGTCTGCAACCAACCATTGAGTACACATTATGAATATTTCGTTAGACGAAGGGACGTTTGTGCCCAGCTTAAGCGCCATCGAAGGCGATCATTTTATTGGTGGCCAGTGGGTTAGAACCGATTCGAGCGACGCCTTTGCCGTCGTCAACCCCTACGACCAATCGACCCTCAAAACCCTGCACAATGCCGACGATGCAACGGTCGAACTTGCGTATCAAGCCGCTCGCCGCGCGCAGCACAGCTGGGCCAATACGCCGCCCACCGAACGCAGCCGTATCTTGTTTCGCATCGCTGATCTATTGCGCAAACATAATGAAATCCTGTCTCAAATAGAGGCACAGAACACCGGTAAGCCCATCCAAGAAACTCGCGTCGCCGATGCTGCTTCGGGCGCAGATTGCTTTGAGTTTTTTGCAAGTGTCGCCGGATCCATTCGTGGCGAAAGCTGCCAAGTGGACGGCAACCTCATCTACACCCAGCGACAGCCACTTGGCGTCTGTGCTGCCATTGGCGCATGGAATTACCCGATTCAAATCGCCTGCTGGAAAGCCGCGCCAGCACTAGCCGCAGGCAACGCACTGATTTTTAAGCCATCTGAAATCACGCCACTCACAGCGCTGTTACTGGCCAAGCTTATGCAGATTGCCGGCCTCCCAGACGGGCTGTTCAACGTACTGACGGGCGATGGCACAATCGGCAAAGCCCTCGCCGAGCACCCGCATATCGACAAGATATCGCTGACCGGGTCGGTGCCCACTGGCCAAAAAGTGATGCAAGGCGCCGCCGCCAATCTCAAATCAATCAGCCTAGAGCTCGGCGGAAAATCGCCGCTGATCGTCTGCGATGACGCCGACCTAGACAGCGCAGTCAATGCCGCCATGCTGGCCAATTTCTATTCAAACGGCCAAATTTGCTCCAACGGTACGCGCGTGTTTGTTCAACGCGGCATCTATGAGCGCTTTATCGAGAAGTTGCTTGCAACCACCCAGCGCATCAAGCTTGGCAACCCGCTAGAGGACGACACGCAAATGGGCCCCATCATCAGTGCCAAGCAAGCCAGCAGCATCAGCGCCATGATTCAAACGGGCATCGACGACGGCGCGCGCTTACTCTGCGGCGGACCCGATATCGAACGCGGCGCGTCTGGCCAAGCGCACTTCATCGCACCGACGATTTTTACCGATGTCGAAGACAGTATGCGCATTGCTACCGACGAGATTTTTGGCCCCGTGATGAGCGTTTTGCCATTCGACGACGATAACGAAGTCATCGAACGCGCCAACCAGCTGCCCTTTGGCTTGGCGGCGAGCGTATTCTCTTCGAATCTTGGTCGCGCCCACCAAATTGTCCAACAGCTCGATGCGGGCACCTGCTGGATCAACCAATACAACCTCACCCCGATCGAAATGCCCTTTGGTGGCGTCAAGCAATCTGGCATTGGCCGCGAAAACGGCTTGGCCGCGTTGGAGGCCTATACCGAAATCAAATCGGTCTACGTCAACACCGGCAAAGTCGATACTGTGTATTGATGGTCTTGGTTTTGGCTGTCCGGGCAAATATGTCGCCCTCGGACAGCCTCTGCCCTTCACAGACAAGCAACAGACGCCTGACATCAGTACCTTCAATATCAACACAATTTCAGGCAGTCTTCGTATGACCGAACTCGACTGGCACGCTGAGCGAAGCGATCTCAGTGACCTCAGCCAACTCGACGCGCCTGCACCGGCCGATGTCGACCTAGTGGCGGTGCGCGGCTACCGACTCTCGCGTGTACGTGAGCAAATGCGCGCTTATGATTTGCCCGTCTTAGTATTGAGCGACGCGGTCAACATTCGCTACGCTACTGGCACTCGCAATATGCAGGTATTCACCGCGCGCAACGCGCCGTCGCGATACCTCTTGCTCACCGAGCATGAGGCGATATTGTATGAGTTCACCGGCTGCATGCATTTGGCCGATGGCATCGAAACGATCACCGAAGTGAGGCCAGCGCTCACCGCCAGCTTTGTGGCCGCAGGCGATGATATCGCCGCGCGCGAACGCGCATGGGCAAAGCAAATCCACGACGTGATTCTTGAGAAAGTTGGCAAAGTCGAGCGCATCGGCATTGAGCGCATGAATGGCGGAGCGGCGCTAGGTCTAGCCTCTCTAGGCTACGAACTGCACGACGCCCAAGCACCGCTCGAGCGCGCTCGCGCCATCAAGAGCACGGAGGAAATGAAGTGTGTGATCGCCTCCTTGCGCGCCACTGAGTATGGCGTTGCCAAGCTGCGTGCCGCCATTCGCCCGGGCCTCAGCGAACAAGCCCTCTGGTCGGTACTCCATCAAGCGGTTATCGCCCGAGGGGCAGATTATGTCGAGACCCGCTTATTAAGTGCAGGCGAACGCACCAACCCATGGTTCCAAGAGACCTCAGCCGCCCTTATTCAACCCAACAGCCTGATCGCTCTGGACACCGATGTCGTGGGCTGCTTTGGCTACTACGCCGATTTTTCGCGCACCTTTCACGCAGGTCCTGACAAGCCCAGCAACACGCAAAAAACACTCTACCAAGTGGCGCACGAGCAAGTGCACCACAATATGAGCATCATCAAGCCCGGCATGAGTTTTAAGGATTACAGCGAGCTTGCGTGGAACATCCCCGAGCGCTACCACGCCAATCGATATTATCTATCGGCGCACGGTGTGGGCATGACCGGCGAATATCCATATTTGTATCATCATGCCGACTACGCCGATGCAGGTTATGACGGCATGATCGAAACCGGTATGACGCTGTGTGTCGAGAGCTATATCGGCGAGGACGGCGGCGCAGAAGGCGTCAAACTAGAACAACAGATCTTGGTGACAGAGACGGGCATCGAACTGCTGAGTCAATTTCCCTTTGTGGAAGACTTACTACACTAGCTCCAGCACAACACAATACCGTGCGAGCCGAAAGCGCTTCCCGGCAGCGGAGTGCCGGTCCCACTTGCGTTCTGATGAGCTTGTGGGAAGTCGACCTCCGCGTCGACGAATGCTGAGCGATCCGACTGAACACTGTTTCACTTCAGCACCGTGCGAGCGGACAGCCCTTCCCGGCAACGGAGTGCCGGTCCCACTTGCGTTCTGACGATCTTCGTGGGAAGTCGACCTCCGCGTCGACGAATGCTGAACGATCCGATACGACTGCGTTTGATTTAGACACAGTGCGAGCCGACAGCCCTTCCCGGCAGCGGAGTGCCGGTCCCACTTGGGTTTTGATGATCTTCGTGGGAAGTCGACCTCCGCGTCGACGACTCCCGAGCAATCCGGTACGACTGCGTTTGATTTCGACACGGTGCGGTCAGACAGAGCTTCCCGGCAGCGGAGTGCCGGTCCCACTTGGGTTCTGATGATCTGCGTGGGAAGTCGACCTCCGCGTCGACGAATGCTGAGCGATCCGACTGAACACTGTTTCACTTCAGCACCGTGCGAGCGGACAGCCCTTCCCGGCA
>JABXHR010000232.1 GCA_013373515.1 Gammaproteobacteria bacterium
CATCGACAACAGCGCCGCCAGCAATATGCCGATGGGGTTTTGAACCAGCATATGCACCAAAAAGAAATAAAAGTTATTTGCCAGCGCTTTGACAAACTGTTCCGACCAAAACGCATCGAAAAACAACGTAACGTAATTGCTCACACTGACAAAGAATTTCGAACCGTCAGGGTTCGCTTGAAAAAATGACAAGCGGATCGTTTCAAACAGCGGAATAATCATGATTACGCTGTAGATCGTCACTGCTGGGGCCAAAAATATCGCCGCGGTCAGTGCTTTTTTTGAGCCATGTGTGCGCAAAATCTTCTCCTACAACAAGGGGGCAGCATCCTTGCGCCCCCCCGTGTAATGTTGACTTACTTTTTGTACCAAGAATCGAGCTGAGTCTGCAGCTCACCCATCACTTCAGCCGCAGAGGCTGTACCGTTGATCACACGGGCAGACGCGCCCCAGAGCTCGGTCGACAAACTGGGCGTGCCACGCGATAGAATTTGGTCGGCAACACGAATGGTGGTGCCGCACTCACCGCGCCAGCTCACCATTTGCTGCGCCACCGGATCTGACAGTGTCACATCATGATTCGACAATGAGAAGAAGCCAG
This sequence comes from Gammaproteobacteria bacterium, assembly GCA_013373515.1. Classification (GTDB taxonomy): domain Bacteria; phylum Pseudomonadota; class Gammaproteobacteria; order JABXHR01; family JABXHR01; genus JABXHR01. The sequence continues at coordinate 602 of JABXHR010000232.1, forward strand.
GTAGCGCGTTGGCGTAGAGACTGGCGAATTCGGCACTGGCGACCCACTCCAAGAAGGTGCGCGCGGCTTCCGGGTTTTTGGTGGATTTGTTCATGCCCATCGCGATATCGACGTGATCCGAGATGTGGCACTGGTCGCCCGAATTCTGGACAGGTGGCTTGAATGCACCATATTCAAAGTCTGCACCGTCATTAAAGCCGTTAATCTCCCAAGAGCCCGTTGGATAAATCGCCGCACGGCCCAACGTGAACAGGTTTTGTGAATCTGGGTATGTCTGCGCTTGGTAACCATCACCCAAATAACCCGACCACTTCGCCATTTCTTCCATGGCCGCGACAAACGGTGCATCGGTCAGCTTGGCTGTGCCATTGATTAGGCCTTGTCGTCCTTCCTCTCCATTCCAGAAGTTGGGACCAACATTGGTGTAGCCCATGGTGGCCGCTTCCCATTGATCGTTCGTGCCCATGGCCATTGGGATGTAGTTGCCGTCTTCCTTGAACTTATCGAGTGCTGCGTAGAATTCTGCGCTGGTTGTGGGCACCTCGACGCCGACTTCCGCAAATGCCTCTTTGTTGTACATAAAGCCGTGAATGACCGATGCCATTGGTACGCAGAAGTGTGCGCTACCATCGTCAGTGACCCAACCAGACTTCGCGACGTCGCCGAAGTTTTTCATGCCCTCAAGATCATCAACGGCGGCCAAATAACCTTTGTCATACAAAGCAAGTGCTCGATCAAATGGACGACAAGTAATCAAATCCCCCGCTGTGCCGCCCTCAAGTTTGGCGTTCAATGAAGCGTCGTATTCCACTGGCGCAGTCGGGGCGAACTTGACCTTGATGTCAGGGTGCTTTGCTTCAAATGCGGGAATGATGGTGTCTTGCCAGATCTTTAAATCGTCATTTCGCCAAGATTCGATCGTCAATTCAGCCGATTGAGCGCCAAGTGGCATCAGCACCGAACCAATCGCAAGCGCAATAAAAGTCTTTTTCATGTCAATGTCTCCAATTAAAGGTGTTTAGAGTTCAGGCGACAAAAGGTTCACCCGATGCCTCAGCAAGTGCGGCAGCAACCCTCCCGTGATGCTTGGATAAGAGTTCTTCCGTGGCGTTTGCACCGAAACCAAACGCCGAAAACATCGCACGCCAGATCGACCAATCGTGTTGCCTGAGCAAGTCCGTTGCGGTGATCGCATCCACCTTGCATAGCTCGACGACCATCTCAATCGCGCGCGTTTGTAACTTTTGGTTGGAGACCTGCATCGCGATCATCCGTCCTTGATAAATCAATCCCAAGCCGCTCATTACCGCAGTCGAGAAACTATTTAGAGCCACTTTTTGCGATGTCCCTGCGGCCAAGCGTGTCGACCCGGCGAGGACTTCCGCGCCGGTGTTTAATGTGATCCCCAGCGCTGCGACCTCTAACAGGCGCGCCTTTGCAACATTGCTGATGCCGATGGTGACAGCACCTGCGGACCTTGCCGCTTGCAAGGCTGCGCAGGTAAATGGTGTGCGACCGCTTGCAGCGATACCGACAACCACATCAGATGGGCCGATCTTAGCTTTCTCAACTGCCGCGATCGCATCTTCTTCACTGTCTTCACTGCCACCTGATTCGCGGTGTGCAGTTTGGTCCCCACCGGCCATCAGTGATAGCGCTCTTGAGGATGGCCAGCCAAAAGTGGGATGTAGCTCTGCTAAATCCGCAACCGCCACGCGTGCGCTGGTGCCAGCCCCTGCATAAATCAAACGTCCTTCGCCATCAGCGAGGCAATCAACGGCAGCGTCCACCGAACGGGAAATGTCAGCCGAGGCTGATGCACACGCACTGATTGCTCGCCAATTGCCCTCAACGAGGGCGCTAATGCGCTCCTCTGTGCGCCACCGCTCTAGCCCGCGATATCGGCTGTCTGCTATTTCCGTACTGCGCACAATGAAGCTCACTCATCACAAGTCCAGTCGAATACCAATCTAAGACGACTAAATTTCATTGTCAATAGTTTGATTGAAAGTTTTCTAATTCCACGGCCCGACAGAGCTAATTTTCAATAGCTTGCTAGATTTGATATCGAATTGTTCGCACATCTGTGCTCAACCATTTGACACAAACAATCTACTTGACAACGACAGAATAGAATACCAATCTATAACCTGTTAAAGGATTTTGGTCATGATGGACTATTGCGTTTGCATAGACGGTGGCGGTACGAAATGTAGAGCTACCGTGTTTGATGCCACAGGCAACCCGTTGGGCAGTGGCTTGTCAGGTAGCGCCAATGCGATGCTCGGCGTGGATGCGGTCATGTCATCGATACAAGACGCTTCAACCCAGGCGATCGCTGATGCAAATCTTTCCATATCACTCAGTCAGTGCGCGGCTGGCATTGGACTGGCGGGATATGTGGGTGCTAAGCATCACCGAGATCAACTACACGCAGCGCTAGATCAAATGTTTGCCGCATATGCCGCCAACTCAGATGCCCATATCGCTTGTATGGGCGCACACTTTGGCCGTGACGGTTCAATTTTGATTCTCGGCACTGGCAGTTGCGCCTACAACCTCAGTGATGGCGCTGGCGTCAGCCTAGGCGGCTGGGGTGCGCAAATTTCCGATCATGGCAGTGGCTTTAGCCTTGGCATAGAAGCCGTCAAAGCGGCGTGCTTTGCCGCTGACCATTTATCAGATCAAACCCCAATGACAAGAGCGATACAGGAAGAGCTTGGCGATCGCGCCGAGGATATTTTCCACTGGTCGATCTCGGCCAAACCCCGCGATTACGCACGCTATGCACCGACCGTTTTTCGGTTTGCCGACCAAGACGATCCACTTGCAAAAAACATTTTGCAAACTCAGCTTGGCTACGTGACACAAATCATCGACAAGCTAAATCAGCGATTTCAAACCCCGGTCGCACTCGTGGGCGGACTGGCATCGAGCTATCTGCACCGACTCGATGATCGTATTCGCACCATGACGGTTGAGCCCTCGTGTGACCCATTAGTCGGCGCTTATTTGATGTGGGAACAACAGAGGAGAAACCGATGACGCAAATGCACACAGAAGCGATGCAATCCGCATGGGTGGTGGAGCAGCAGCTCAATCACAATCAGCGCGCTATCGAACAGGCTGCAGAGCGCATCGCTCAAGCCAAGGTCGTTTGGACATGCGCACGCGGCAGCTCCGATCACGCGGCGCTTTTCTTGCAGTATTTGCTACAAAGCGAATGTGGTATTCCCGCCGCCACTGCACCGCCATCCATACAATCGATTTACAACAGAAACGTGATTCAGGCAGATCATGTGATGGTTGCGATCTCTCAATCCGGTCATAGCCCAGATTTAATTCGTTCAGCCCAATCGGCAAAGCATGCTGGCGCCTTTGTCATTGCGATGGTCAATACCATCGCATCGCCGCTCGCCGAGCTCAGTGACCTAGTTATTGATTTGCGCGCTGGCTTAGAAAAAAGTGTTGCAGCAACCAAAAGCTTCCTTGCAAGCCTGTCAGCATCAATGCAACTTGCCGCCGCCGCGGGTAACGTCAAAAGCCTCGAAAAGTCGGTCGAAGATCTACCCAATGTACTGAATGAAGCCGCCACCCTAGATTGGTTTAGCCAACTCGAAGAGGCCTTTACATCCTGCACAAGCGGTTTATGCATTGGACGCGGAATCGGGCTGTCTGCTGCAGAAGAGATTGCCCTAAAATTCAAAGAAACCTCCGCCCTACACATTGAAGCGTTCAGCAGTGCCGAAGTTCAACATGGGCCAATGGGATTGATCAAGCCCGAGTTTCCAATACTAGCGTTGGTACAGCCCGACAATAGCCAATCGTCTTCGATCGAAACTGCCTTGGCGCTGCGGCAAAAAGGCGCCAATGTGTTAATTGCAGCCAATGAACCGTCCGTATCAAATCTACCCGTACCAGCGCAATGCGATGCCTACAATGCGCTACCTGCAATGGTGCTAAGCACTTATCTCGCGCTAAGCAAGCTTTCTGTCTCGCTGGGGTACAACCCAGATACCCCCCCACTTCTGAACAAGGTGACGCAGACGCTATGACCGTTTTAATCGAAAATTGCACCCTGTTTGATGGGGAAAAAACACACTACAAAGCAAGACTGGCCTTTGTCGAGGGCAAAGTGATCGACCCCAATCAGGCCGGCACGTGCCAAACCATTGATTTTGCGGGCGACTGGCTAGTACCCGGCTTCATAGATATTCAAGTCAATGGCGGAGGCGGCGTGATGTTAAATGACCAACCCAACGCTGAGGCCATTCAAACCATCGCCAGCGCACACCGCCGATATGGCACCACTAGCATGCTGCCTACTCTAATCACTGACAGTGCCGAGAAAATGCTGGCGCTGGCGGATGTTTACCGTCACAGCGCAGCAGAACTGCCGTCCGTGCTCGGGATCCACTATGAAGGACCGCATATCAACCCCGAAAAGTCTGGCGTGCATGAAATCCGCTTTATGCGTCCCTTGGATGATGCAACGCGAATCAGTTGTCGCAAAGTATTGGATGCCGGCGGTTCTTGCTTGGTCACCTTAGCGCCAGAGAAACTTAGCATTGATGACATCAACGATCTTTCCGCCATGGGCTGTATTGTGTTCGCAGGACATACCAATGCCACCGTGGACATCATCCGTCAGGCCCAAGCCAATGGCCTTGATGGCTTTACCCACCTACACAATGCAATGCGGGCCATTCTCAACCGTGAACCCGGTGCAGTTGGCGCCGCGCTCACCAGCGACTGCTGGTGCAGCATCATTGTGGATGGCCACCACCTGCACCCAGATATCGTGCGCCTGACCCTGAGCGCCCGCCAAGATCACAACAAGATGATATTGGTGACCGATGCCATGGGCACCGTTGGCGCAACAAAGAAGTCTTTCTCGCTGTATGGCAACACCATTCACGCCGTTGACGGCAAATGCGCGACGGAAGATGGCACATTGGCAGGTTCAGATTTAGACATGATCAGCGCCGTCAAAAACACAGTCAATCAAGGCCAGGTTTCGATTGAAACCGCGCTCAAAATGGCAAGCGCGAATCCGGCAAAACTTTTGAAACGGGAAGATCTAGGACACCTGAAGCCAGGCGCAAGAGCTGACATGGTCAGATTGACACCGTCTCTGTACGTGAAAAGCACATGGGTACAAGGGGAGGCCGAACACTACTGATGCAGTCGAAAAGCTGATCAGCAATAGGACAATGCAATGCGCAACATCAAATGCCTTCACGAAAAATCCAAACAAAATCAATGATCTAATAATATGAGCGACACAATTAGACCTCCAAAATCTTTCCAATTATCCATGAACGCCGCGTCAGAACAGACGAGGAGATTGCACAAGCGCGTCGAAGCGCTTAGCATGGACTCAAGCTCAGAATTAGACCATTAAGGCTCGCGAGACTGCCTACTGATCACGCCGCTAGGCTTCCAACGGCATCGGTAATTAACCGCTTAAGCTTTGGGTTTAATGCAAGCGCTTTCATTTTAATAATTGACTCAGTTCCAATCGAGTCATGTAAAACCCTAACCCTAAAGGAATGACCATGAAGAGATTGATAATCGCCTCGGCGATGAGCCTGGTACTTGCAGGCGCGACTCAAGCGAAAACCCTGATTTACTGCTCAGAGGGCTCACCGGAGGGATTTGATCCCGCACTGTACACCTCGGGCACCACGTTTGATGCCGCCTCCAAACCTATCTACAACCGCCTTGTCGAATTCGAGCGTGGCACCACCAACGTCATCCCAGGCCTCGCCGAGAGCTGGACAGTGTCGGATGATGGTCTGGAGTACACCTTCAAACTCCGTGCAGGCGTTAAATTCCACAGCAACGACAACTTCACGCCCACGCGCGATTTCAACGCAGATGACGTGGTATTCAGCTTTGATCGCCAGCGCAACACTGACAACCCATGGAACAAATACGTCGAAAACACCGCATGGGAATACTTCGACGGTATGGACATGCCATCACTGATCAAATCAGTCGAAAAAGTCGACGATTTGACCGTCAAAATGGTGCTCAACCGTCCAGAGGCTCCAATGGTTGCCAACTTGGCCATGGACTTCGCCTCAATCGTTTCGAAAGAGTACGCTGATCAACTTGAGGCCGCAGGCAACCAAGCCGACCTCAACCAAGCGCCTATCGGCACGGGTCCTTTCCAGTTTGTCGGCTACCAGAAAGACGCGGTCATTCGCTATCAAGCGCACGCAGGCTACTGGGGCGGCAAACAGCCTTTGGACAATCTCGTTTTTGCTATCACCACTGACAATGCGGTTCGCACACAGAAATTGCTGGCTGGTGAATGCCACGTTGCACCCTATCCAAACCCAGCTGATCTAGACATGCTCAAAGCCGCAGACAACATCAATGTGATGGAGCAAGAAGGTCTCAACGTCGGTTACTTGGCCTACAACACGCAGGTGGAGCCTTTCGACAACCCAATGGTTCGCAAAGCGCTCAACCACGCCATCAACAAGCAAGCCATCATTGATGCCGTCTTTGAAGGCCAAGGCAAAATCGCAAAGAACCCCATTCCACCGACCATGTGGTCTTACGATGAAAGCACGGTTGACGACGCTTACGACCCAGAGAAAGCCAAAGCCATGCTGGCTGAAGCCAGTGTTTCCGACCTCAGCATGAAAGTTTGGGCCATGCCAGTGGCTCGTCCCTACAACCCGAATGCACGTCGCATGGCGGAATTGATTCAAGCAGACTTTGCTGCCGTTGGCGTCAACACTGAAGTGGTGTCTTATGAGTGGGGTGAGTACCTCAGCCTATCGAAAGAAACCAACCGTGACGGCGCAGTATTGCTAGGCTGGACCGGCGATAACGGTGACCCAGATAACTTCCTTGCGGTGCTTCTTGGCTGTGCGGGCGTCGGCGGTTCAAACCGTGCTCAGTGGTGTAACCAAGAGTTTGACGACCTCGTCAACCAAGCCAAGCAGGTCTCTGATCAAGCAGAACGCACAGCGCTCTACAAAAAAGCACAAGCGGTCTTTAAGCGCGAAGCGCCATGGGCCACCATCGCGCACTCAGTGGTATTTATGCCAATGAACAAGAACGTGGTTGGCTACAAAATGGATTCACTCGGCGGACACCGCTTCGACGGCGTTGACCTCGCAGAGTAAACCCAACACATGCCCGCAATCGGCGGGCATTGTCGACGGACGGCTCGCACGCGGGCCGTCCATCTTTAACCAACTGGAAGGTTGATATGGATCCTCGATTTGATCAGGTGCGTGCATTGCTGCCGACCTTGGGTGTAGATGCCATTGCGCTCATCCCCGGCCCGAATTTAGATCGCCTACTGGGCCATAGTTTTCACTTAATGGAGCGACCGCTTGTCGTTGTGATCGACAGCCAGCAAGCGCGCGCCATCGTACCAAAGATCGAGCTATCGATCCTGCAAGACACAGGCTTTACAGGCGAATGCATGGTCTGGCGCGATGAAGATGGCTATCAAGCAGCCTTCGATCAACTCTTTGCAGACAGCGGCATCCAGTCGCTAGGCGTCGAAGGCATGCGCATGCGCGTTTTTGAATCGATGGCCATTCAATCTGCAAACCCATCGATCCATGTGAGCAATCAGAGCCTAGCGATTGACGCCCTGCGTCAAGCCAAATCTGATGAAGAAATCACGGCCCTGCGCAAAGCCATTCAAATCAGCGAAGCCGCACTTGAAGACGTTTTGGCCACGGTGAAAGTCGGCGATACCGAGAAAGACATCGAATCACGGCTCGTGCAAGCACTGTTTGCCCACGGCGCAGAGGACCTTTCATTTGCGCCGATCGTTGCGGCAGGTGGCAACAGTGCCAATCCTCACGCCAGCGCCCGCGCCGACTATGCCATCCAAGCGGGCGATCCGCTGTTGATCGATTTTGGCGCAAGGTATGGCCATATGAATGCGGACATCACCCGGACATTTTTTGTCGCCCACGTCAGCGATAAGCACCAAAGGTTCTATAACACCGTCCTTGCCGCCAACCGCGCTGGCTGCACGCTCGATCCAAAGAATGTGAGCTGCCATGACCTCAATGAGGCGGCCACCCAAGTCCTGCGCGATAGCGAATTCTCCGAGCACATTCTGCACAAAACCGGCCACTCACTCGGTCGCGATGTCCACGAGACCCCCCATATCATGGCAGGAGAGCACAGCCCGATTACCGAAGGCATGGTATTCACCGTCGAGCCTGGCCTCTACATCCAGGACGAAATCGGCGTGCGAATTGAAGACGATATTTGGGTACACCAAGGCGAGCTGGTCAGCCTCACCACCTTCGGTCGCGAACTCCGAGTGGTGGAGGCATGATTGGATTTTTATTTCGCCGCTTGGCGCTGCTGATTCCCACGCTGATCGGTATCACCATTGTGAGCTTTGGCTTTGTGCGCATCTTGCCCGGCGACCCGGTGCTATTGATGGCAGGCGAACGCGGTATTACCGAAGAGCGCTACGCCAAACTGATGGAAGAATTTGGCTATAACCAGCCCATCTGGCAGCAATATTTCAATTACCTCACCGATCTGCTGCAGGGCGATTTTGGTCAGTCACTCGTGACCAAAAAGCCTGTATTAGAGGAATTTTTAACGCTATTTCCAGCCACCATGGAACTTGCGCTCTGCGCCATTATTCTGGCCATTGTCATCGGCATCCCCGCCGGGGTGATTGCCGCCACCAAACGCGGCACTTGGCTCGATCAAAGCATTATGGGTGTAGCGCTGGTGGGCTACTCAATGCCCATTTTCTGGTGGGGCCTGTTATTGATTATCGTGTTCTCCGGCACGCTGGGCTGGACGCCGGTATCAGGCCGCATTTCATTGATGTTTTTCTTCGACCAGCCCACCGGCTTTATGTTGATCGACAGCTGGCTCTCCGGCGAGAAGGGGGCTTTCAAATCTGCGGTGATGCATCTGATTTTGCCCAGCATCGTTTTGGCCACCATTCCACTGGCAGTCATCGCACGCCAGACGCGCTCCGCCATGCTGGAAGTACTCGGCGAAGATTATGTCCGTACCGCCAAAGCCAAGGGCCTGACCCCCACGCGCGTCGTGGGCGTGCATGCACTGCGCAACGCACTTATCCCCGTGATCACCGTCATCGGTTTGATGGTGGGCACGCTATTGGCCGGGGCGATTCTGACCGAAACCATTTTCTCTTGGCCTGGCATTGGGAAGTGGATGGTCGACTCGATATTCCGGCGTGACTATCCCGTGGTCCAAAGCGGGCTGCTGCTGATCGCCTCCATGGTGATGATCGTTAATCTTTTGGTCGATTTAACCTACGGCCTAATCAACCCGAGGATTCGTCATGACTGAGGCCGTTGTGCAGCCCCGAAAGTCCGCTTTGGGCGAATTTTGGTACTACTACCGAGAGAATACCGGCGCTGTTCTGGGACTCTGTGTATTTATCGTATTGGTCATCGTGGCCATGTTCGCCCCGTGGCTTGCGCCACATTCACCGACAGAGCAATATCGCGACGCCCTGCTCGCGCCTCCAGCTTGGCTCGACGGCGGCACAGCGCAGTTTATTTTGGGCACGGATGCGGTCGGGCGCGACATCCTCAGCCGCTTGATCTACGGCGCTCGATTCTCGCTATTTGTCGGGGTGGTTGTGGTCGGTATCGCAGCCACCGGCGGCATCGTGCTGGGCCTGTTGTCCGGCTATCTCGGCGGCACTTTCGATCGCATTTTGATGCGGGTGATGGACGTGGTACTGGCTTTCCCCTCATTGTTATTGGCGCTGGTTTTGGTGGCCATCCTCGGACCCGGCCTGACCAATGCCATGATCGCGATTGCCATCGTGTTACAGCCGCACTTCGTTCGCTTGACCCGTGCTAGCGTGCTCAACGAGCTCAATCGCGAATATGTCACGTCGGCCCGCGTCGCAGGCGCCAGCCCGTTGTATTTGATGACGCGAACATTGCTTCCCAATTGTTTGGGACCCGTCACCGTACAGGCCACCTTGTCATTCTCCAACGCCATCCTTGATGCCGCTGCACTGGGATTCCTTGGCATGGGTGCACAACCACCGACACCAGAATGGGGCACCATGCTCGCCGAAGCGCGCGAATTTATTTTGCGCGCGTGGTGGGTGGTGACCTTCCCAGGTGTCGCCATTTTGGTCACAGTACTGGCCATTAACTTGATGGGCGATGGCTTGCGCGATGCGCTAGATCCAAAGCTGAAGAGGTCATAATGGCACTGTTAGACATTCAAAATCTAAGCGTCGAATTTCGAACCTCTGGCGGCTGGTTTCGAGCCGTTGATTCAGTCGATCTCAGTTGTGATGCCGGTGAAATTTTGGCCGTGGTCGGTGAATCCGGCTCGGGTAAATCCGTTGCCATGCTGGCCATGATGGGCTTGCTGCCATGGACCGCGAAAATCACCGCCGACAAGCTGGCTTTCGACGGGCAGGATCTCTCGTCACTCAGCGCCAAACAACGCCGAAAAATTGTCGGACGAGATATGGCGATGATTTTTCAGGAACCGATTGCCTCTCTCAACCCCTGTTTTACGGTGGGGTATCAAGTGGGCGAAGCACTTAAAGTCCACCTGAACTTGGGTCGCAAAGCACGACGTGACGCAGTGCTCGAACTGTTAAATCAAGTTGGCATTCCGGCGCCTGAAAGACGCATTAATAGTTTCCCTCACCAACTATCGGGTGGCATGTCTCAACGCGTCATGATTGCCATGGCATTGGCATGCAAACCCAAGCTGCTAATTGCCGATGAGCCCACCACCGCGCTAGATGTCACCATTCAGGCACAAATCCTCGATTTGCTAGTAAGTCTGCAGCAGCAACACAAAATGGGGCTAATCCTGATCACTCATGATATGGGCGTGGTCGCTGAAACTGCCCATCGGGTACAGGTGCAATATGCGGGGCAACGGGTCGAATTGCAGGCGGTGAATGATTTATTTAGCACGCCACACCACCCCTACACCCACGCCCTTCTCAATGCGCTGCCAGAGCGAGCCGACGGCAAGGCCTTGGCGTCCATTCCCGGCGTCGTCCCTGGCCAATATGATCGTCCACCGGGTTGTCTTTTTGCCCCGCGCTGTGAGTTTGCCGACAGCACCTGTAACCAAGCACCGCCGGTCAATGCCCACAAAGGCCATGCCCGCTGCCATCGACCTCTGAGCTAATGCCATGACTTTACTTCTCAACGCAGAACAGCTTCAAAAGCACTATGCCATCAAGGGGGGCATGTTCAAGCCTGATGCCACCGTCAAGGCACTCAACAGCGCCAGCTTCGAGCTGCACGCGGGTAAGACCCTTGCCGTCGTGGGTGAATCTGGTTGTGGCAAATCAACGCTGGCACGCGTGCTAACCCGCATCGAAGCCCCAACCAATGGTGAGCTTAAATTCGCCGACGGCCTGGAAGGTCGACGAGACGTACAAATGGTGTTTCAGAATCCCTACGGTTCGCTCAACCCACGCCATAAAATCGGCTACATCCTCGAAGAGCCGCTCAAGCTATCCACCAATATGACTGCCGAAGAACGCCGCGCAAAAGTCGAACCATTAATGTCAAGAGTGGGCCTGCGCCCCGAACACTATGAGCGCTACCCGCATATGTTCTCCGGCGGTCAGCGCCAACGCATCGCCGTGGCGCGCGCACTGGTGTTAGACCCCAAAATTGTGGTGTTGGATGAGCCCGTCTCAGCGCTGGATCTTTCCATTCAAGCGCAAGTGCTCAACTTACTGCTAGAGCTGCAGCAAGAACGAGACCTCGCTTATGTGTTTATCAGCCACGATCTATCGGTGGTCAAACACATCGCCGACGATGTCATGGTGATGTATCTGGGCAATGTCGTCGAACACGGCCCTGCCGATGAAATCTTTGCCAATCCACGTCACCCCTACACCCGTGCGTTGCTCTCAGCCACCCCAGTTGCCGATCCGACACGCCAGCACAAACGCGAGATACTTACCGGCGAGTTACCCTCGCCGATTGATCCGCCACCCGGCTGCCCATTTGCACCGCGCTGCAAATACGCCGAAGCACGATGCGTCGCTGAACTTCCTGCATTGGCGAGCACTGGCGGTGTCAAAGTGCGCTGCGTGCTCTAAGGGCAATAGGGCCCAGTAAGGTTAATCGGGCCACAGTGATTTTTTCGCGATGGACAGCTTCGGCTGCTCTTGATTGAGCGTACGACGTGCTTTGCCAAACTCGGCTGCCAAGTCGGTCTGTTTGCCAGTTTTTAGCATTGGCTCGACTTGAGCGGCCGTCAGCACTGAGCCATCATCGAACTCCATAATCTCAACGCCTCGATCGTCACTAAAATAATTTTTAATTACCAAGCGATCATCACTGCTGGTGCCGTCGATTTTTATCACTAAATGTTTGCCACGACGCCGAAAGCTGAGTTCGTCTGACAACAAGCCTTTGAACACTAAACGGTCATTGCCGCCAGAATCGACAATTTTGTCTCGTCCAAAATGGGTGTCAAAAATGTAAATATCATCACCACGACCACCCCTCAATCGATCGTTGCCTTGACCGCCAATAAGCACATCATTGCCGCCACCACCGACGAGCTTGTCGTTATGTCGACCCCCGTCAAGGATGTCATCACCACCCCGACCGCGTAAGGTATCGCTACCATCTTCGCCGAACAAAACGTCGTTCCCTGTCCGTGCATTAAGACGATCGTCCCCATCTGCACCGAGTAAAAGACTATTGTTCAATTCAGCCGTTAACACGTCGTCTTCCTCTGTACCGACAAACGCCTGTTCAACCTCTGGTGTAATTAACCAATCAGGCCAATGATCATTGGGTAAAGCCGGTATAAAATTTGAACCGCCAGCCACATTTGATTCATCCGCATCATCATCTGGCTCACCCACACCATCATCTGGCTCACCCACACCATCATCTGGCTCACCCACACCATCATCTGGCTCACCCACACCATCGTCTGGCTGACCTGCACCATCAACTGGCTGGCCTATACCATCCACTGGCTGCCCTATACCATCATCTGGCTGGCCTATACCATCATCTGGCTCTCGTAAGTCATCACTGGGGGCACTCTGATCAGCACCTGGTTCACCTTCATTATCATCCGGCTCTGGTAGGTCAGCACCAGATACCCCTGTATCAACACCTGGTTCACCTGTATCACTGCCTACCTCCGTCTCATCAACGGACCCAGGCTCGTCGACAATCTCCGTTTCATCAACGGACTCAGGCTCGTC
>JABXHR010000099.1 GCA_013373515.1 Gammaproteobacteria bacterium
GTGCTGACCCATCCGACCACTGGGGGCGTATCCGCGAGCCTTGCGATGCTCGGCGATATCATTATTGCGGAGCCAAAAGCGCAAATAGGGTTTGCTGGGCCACGGGTCATCGAGCAAACGGTCCGCGAAAAGTTGCCAGAAGGGTTCCAGCGCAGTGAGTTCTTGCTTGAACACGGCGCAATCGATCAAATTTGTGATCGACGCCAGATGCGCCAACGTCTCTATAAGCTGCTATCGATGTTGATGCAAAAACATCCTACTAAAGCATTGCCCGAGCCAACGGAGTCAGAGTCTGAAGAGTCTGCCGCCAGTGAGTGAGCGCACACTTGATCAGTGGTTAGAATGGTTTGAACATGTCCATCCGCTCGAGATGGACTTGCGTTTAGACCGGGTAGAAGAAGTCAGCAAACACCTTGGCATCCGTCACTTGCCTTGTCCAGTTATTACGGTTGGCGGTACCAACGGCAAGGGTTCAACCGTTAGTTATTTAGAATCAATTTATCGCCAAGCCGGTTACAAGACTGGCGCGACCATTTCGCCGCATATTTTGCGTTTTAATGAGCGTATTCGAGTCAACGGTGAGGATGTCGATGATGAGCGTCTTTGTCGCTGGTTTAGTGAAGTCGAAGCCAAGCGCGGTGATGTCGCACTGACATTTTTCGAGTTTGCCATCCTCGGCGCGGTTTATGGTTTTGTTGAGTCAGGTGTTGATGTCATTATTCTCGAAGTCGGACTTGGTGGTCGGTTGGATGCCGCCAATCTCTGGGATGCTGATGTTGCTGTGGTGACCAATGTATCGCTAGATCACGAGCAATGGCTTGGCAGAGGTCGCGATGCGATTGGCCGTGAAAAAGCGGGCATCGCCAGAGCAGGGCGGCCATGTGTCGTTGGTGATTTGGACCCTCCGTTTGGTCTAACCACCCAGCTCCAAGCCATTGGCTGTGATCTGATCCAAAACGGTGTTGATTATCTGGTTCGAGATTTGGATGAGCAATTTACCATCGATGGCTATGGCGAGTTTCCGCGTCCAGGCATGATTGGTCATTGGCAGTTGAGCAATGCTGCCTGTGCCGTCATTGCCTCGACGGCGTTGTCTGATCGTTTGCCGGTGAGTAAAGCGCATCAAGCGGCCGGTATTGCCGACACTGTGGTTACCGGGCGGATGCAAGTCCGTGAAGTGGCAGGGCGTCAAGTGATGTTTGATGTTGGCCATAATCCAGCTGCCGCACAAATGGGTGTTGATGCAATCAAAGCCATTTCCCCGAAGGGTCGGGTTTTGGCGGTGTCAGCGATTATGTCTGACAAGGCCTATCAGGAGGTCGCTGCACTATGGTGTCAAGCGGTCGACGTCTGGTATGTGGGTAACTTGCAAATGTCGCGGGCGCTGAAGTCGAGTGTCTATACAGAAGTCTTAAATGAGCTTAACGCCGAAGTCACCGATCATCCGCAATTGATTGATGCGTTTGATCAAGCCTTATCCGATAGCGAACCCGGTGATCTGGTGGTGGTTTTTGGGTCGTTTTATACCGTCGAAGCGGTGATGAGACATTTGCAACCAAGTTGAGATGCGCAATTCGCGCTGAACCGAAGCCAAATTACAGGTTTAATCCCTTATACTTAACAGATTATCTTCCGAGGATTGATTCTTGCAAAACGCTGGATTGAGGCGGCTGGTTGGTGCCGTTGTGATATTGGTCATCTTATTGATTATCACGGTGCCCCTGACGCAAAACGACCCTGAATCTGACGCAGATGGCGTCCCAGCGCGGCCGGCGCCAGTATCTGCAACTTTCGGTGATGAACCAGTGACCACGGTGGCCAATCAAGCGGCGACCGAAACACTTGCTGCTGAGCTTGAGAAGCCGCTAGATATCAGCTCAGAGGCTTCCACTGTGTCATCTCAAGCAGCATCGAGCGATCCGAACACTGCGCCCAAACCGATCAAAATTGAAGTCATCGACGACCTTGCCACCATGCGCCCAGCCATTCCGGGTGTGAGTGCCAATGCTGCGCAAGTTGCGCTGGCGCAAGGTGAATCACCGGCTCAAGTCGTGCAAATTGAAACGCCTGCTGTTGCCGCACCCGAGCCGATTCTTAACGTCAAGCAAGCACCATTACAGGAAGTGCAGCCTAAAGAAGCGCCTGCTGAGATTCCGGTCATTCAACCTGTCCTTGCGGCTGAACCAAAAGCCGAGCCCAAGCCTGCTCCAACTATACAGGTGGCCAAATCAGAGCCCTCACCAGAGCCAGTCAATGAGGCGCGACCTGACCCGAAACCCGCTGTGGTGCCTACCGCACAGGCTCGATCCATGCCCGAGCGCTGGTTTATTCAATTGGGTGGGTATGCCAATCCAGCAGCGGCCGATGTGGTGAGCAATGAAATTCAACGCATGGGGTTGCCTGTACAAATGGTCAGCAGCAATGTCTCTGGCCAAACCATTCAACGTATAGAGATTGGTCCATTTGATTCAGAGAGTCGTGCAGTGCAATCAAACCGTCGATTGTTCTCACGATTCAATGTCGAAGGGGCAGTGCAAAAGCGATAGCGCTTTTCACATCATAATTGGGCCGAAGAGCCCAGAGGATCACGAAAGACGTGGCAATTCTGACGCTATTAGATTATTTGCTATTGACTGGCTTAATCGCTGGTATATGGGTGAGCTTTAACCGTGGGTTTGTGGTCGAAGGTATTGACCTCGTCAAATGGGTCGTCGCGATATATGTCGTGACCGAGTATTGGCCCGTTCTGCAAGAGGTGATGGCACCTTATATTGACAACCCCGATATTCGCTTACTGGCCGGTGTGGCGGCGTTAATCGTTGGCACTGTCATCGCCGGTGAGGCAGCAAAGTATTTATTCGATCAATTTGTGAAGTGGCCTCAGGTGCGGCTCGCTGACAAAATTTTGGGGGGCATGTTTGGCTTTGCCAAATGGTCGATTATTGGTGTGATAATTCTGGTGGTTATGGCGCTCGGTCCTGTTGCAGATCAAATCTGGTGGAAAGAGTCGCGCATGGTCGAAAGGCTTGCCCCGGTGGGAAATATGATCATTGATCGTTTTCCTCAGGACTTACAAAAAAGGTTTAACTGGTAATGTGTGGTGTAGTGGCGGCCATCGGCCCGAGTGCTCCTGTTAACGATACGATTTATGAGGTGCTGGGGTTGCTGCAGCATCGAGGTCAAGATGCCGCAGGGATTGTGACGTCGAATCATCGCAATTTATTTGCCCGTCGAGCGCTTGGCTTGGTCAAGGATGTGTTTCGCATGGAGCATATGTTGCGGTTAAAAGGACACATGGGGGTTGGGCATGTGCGCTATCCCACTGCCGGCAACTCGGGCAGTGCGGCCGAGGCGCAGCCTTTCTATGTCAATTCCCCCTATGGCTTGGCACTTGCGCATAACGGCAATCTAACCAATGCGGAGGAGCTTGCGGCCAAACTCTACGAAACCGATTTGCGCCATATCAATACCTCCTCAGACTCAGAGGTGCTCCTTAATATTTTGGCGCACGAAATGCAGCAGGTCTGTAATTCCACCCGCCTTGAGCCAGATCAATTATTCACTGCCATTGAGGGCTTATTCCGTCAAATTCGTGGTGGATTCGCTGTGGTTGGTGTGGTGGTTGGACGCGGCATTTTCGCGTTCAGAGACACCCATGGTATCCGCCCATTGCTTATTGGCGAGCGCGACACGCTCGATGGTGCGGGCAAAGAGTACCTCGTGGCGTCCGAGTCCATGGCTTTGGTGGCAGCGGGCTACACGGTCATGCGTGATATTAGGCCTGGCGAAGCGGTCTACATCGAGCCCAATGCAGCGCCAATTTTTAAACAAGTTGCGGCGCCGGCACAATTTACGCCATGTATCTTTGAGTATGTCTATTTTGCACGTCCCGATTCTGAAATCGATGGATTATCGGTTTATCGAACGCGTATCAATATGGGGACACGCTTGGCGGAAAAGATACTCAACGAGCGACCGAATCATGACATTGATGTGGTGATTCCCATCCCTGAGTCGAGTCGTCCTTCAGCGTTAGAATGTGCCTTTAAGCTCGGTGTGCCATATCGCGAGGGCTTTGTAAAAAATCGCTACGTTGGCCGAACGTTCATTATGCCTGGCCAAGCCATGCGCAAAAAGTCTGTGCGCCAAAAGCTCAATGCCATCGCCGATGAGTTTGCGGGCAAAAATGTACTTTTGGTCGATGACTCGATCGTCCGGGGCACCACCTCAGAGCAAATTGTCGCCATGGCGCGTGAAGCGGGTGCAGCAAAGGTCTACTTTGCCTCGGCAGCGCCGCCAGTGCGCTATCCGAATGTGTACGGAATTGATATGCCTTCGGTCACGGAGTTTATTGCGCACGGACGCAATGATGCTGAAATTTGCGAGCAGATCGGTGCGGATTGGTTGATTTACCAAAACCTCGAAGACCTTAAAGAGGCCGTTCGCTCTAGTGGCAATGGCCCCGAGGAATTCGATTGCGCTTGCTTTGATGGCAATTACGTCACGGGAGATGTTACTGAAGCTTACCTAGAGAAGATCGGCCGCGGTGACGCTGTTTGCGGAGATAACCCAACCGATACACTCGAGCATGATGTTCAGGTCGACGCAGAATGAATTTTGATCCCACAAAATATCCGTATGCTGATGAATCGCTCGCCATTCGCGCAGGTCAGTTGCGAAGCCCCGAGCGCGAGCATAATGACCCTATTCATTTAACCTCCAGTTTTGTGTTCGGCTCGGCGGCTGAAGCCGCAGAAGGGTTTGCTGATGAGGCGGGGGGCAACATCTACTCGCGCTTTACCAATCCCACCGTCAGAGCCTTTGAGCAACGACTGGCCGCGCTTGACGGCGCTGATTATTGCACGGCGACCGCCTCTGGCATGGCAGCGGTCATGACGCTGACACTCAGTACGCTAAAAACAGGCGACCACGTGATTGCGGCCAATGGCATGTTTGGGTCAATCACAGGCTGGATGAATAAGTACCTAAAGCCACTTGGGATCGATATTAGCTTTTGTGATCTTGATGACACCGCGTCTTGGGCCGCGGCCGTTCGGGAAAACACCAAATTGTTGTTTGTTGAGTCGCCGACAAATCCTCGGATGGTCATTGGTGATTTGTCTGCCTTGGCAGAGATTGCGCATCAAAACGGTGCAATTCTTGCCGTTGATAACTGCTTTGCCACACCGGCGCTACAAAAGCCGATTCAATTTGGGGCTGATGTGGTGATGCACTCCACAACAAAATTTATCGATGGCCAGGGCCGTTGTGTTGGCGGGGCACTCACCACAAACAATCCCTCGCTACACGAGAAATTTTTTGGGTTCATGCGCGCGGGTGGGCCTACCATGAGCGCATTTAATGCTTGGGTGTTTTTGAACGGACTCGAGACCCTGTCTTTGCGCGTAAAAACGGCATCTGCCAATGCACTCGAACTCGCAACTTGGCTGGCCGCACATGAGTCGGTAGCAGAGGTTCGTTATCCGGGTCTCGATTCCCATCCGCAGCACGAATTGGCGGCACGTCAGATGCAGGGCGGTTTTGGGGCGCTGATCACCTTCAGAGTTAAAGGCGGTAAAGCGGCGGCTTGGCGTGTGATTGATGGGGTTGAGATGATTTCCATCACTGGCAATTTTGGCGATGTGAAATCAACCATTACTCATCCTGCCAGCACAACCCATGCACGTCTAAGCGACCAAGAGCGTGAGCAAGCGGGAATCGGCGAGGACCTGATTCGAGTGTGTGTGGGGCTTGAAGCGCTTGAGGATATCAAACGCGATTTGGCACGTGGGCTAGGCCGGTAGAACTTTCTTAAACGGCTTTACATCGACGCTGGCATAGACGCCAGCGGCCACATAGGGGTCTGCCTCTGCCCAAGCGCGGGCATCTGCTACAGAATCAAATTCTGCAATCACCACACTGCCGGTGATTGAATTTTCAACACCATCTTCAGGGGTTGGGCCCGCGATAATCAATCGACCCTCGGCATCGAGTTGCTGTAATCGAGCCAAGTGATCTGGCCGCGCTTTCATGCGGGCTTCAAAGCTGTTGGGGACATCATGACCGATGATGACGATTTGCATTTAGGTTTCCTCTGTTTCGTTAGCTTGGCCGTACTTGCTCATAAAAATTACCTGCAGTACGACGAAAATCAGTGTTAGGCCCATTAAGCCGAAGCTTTTGACCAAACCCCATTGCGCCTCGGCGTTCGCTACCGCCTCGCAAAGTGCGAGCACGTTGTTATTGAGCAAAGTACATTCAAAACTTTCACCCATGATTTCTAGCGCATTGGGCACGGCTGCCAACAATGGCTCCTCGGCCGCAATATAGCGCAGAGTCATCACGAGGTTGATCAAGCCACCGACGATGAAAAAACCGATCCAATAGTAAGTGAGTTGCCACCATCTGGGGCGTGGCATGAGGATTTGGCTGCCGAATAGCGTTTCAGTGAGTGGTTCTTTGCGCCACCAGCTGACCACTAAAAAGGCAATTGCCAGTAAAAAATTGATGGCAGTGGTTTTGAACATCACAAATCGAGGGTCTCGCGTCGCCAATGTTAGGCCACCGAAGAGCACCACCGCAATCCAAGTGAATAGACGCATTTTTTCGACTTTCTTATTGATCAGGTAGTCGATTAACGTGGCGAGTGTGGTGGTGATGACCAGCACCCAAGTGGCGGTGATGATACCGAACCCCAAAAGGGCGCCGATAAATAACAACAGCGGGAGGAAATCTAGTGCGAGCTTCAAGTTAGGATCCGCGTAATGGGTAAATTCGCTATGATAACGGTTTTGCCGTCAAACCCAATGAGCCAATTCTTTCAGATTCATCCTGACAACCCGCAAGGGCGTCTCGTGGCCCAGGCCGCCAATGTGATCAGAAATGGTGGCGTTGTGGTCTACCCGACGGACTCAGCCTATGCCATTGGATGTCATCTTGACGATAAATCCGCAGCCGAGCGCATTCGCCGGATTCGCCAATTACAGGACAAACACAATTTCACCTTGATGTGCCGTGATCTATCGGACATCGCCCTGTATGCCAAAGTGGACAACGATCAATATCGCATCATCAAGCGCTGCACGCCCGGACCGTTCACGTTTATTCTGAATGCCACCAAAGAAGTGCCGCGCCGATTGATGCACCCAAAACGTAAGACCATCGGTCTTAGAGTGCCACAGCACAACATTACGCAAGCCCTGCTGACTGAGCTGGGAGAGCCAATGATGAGCACCACGCTTTGGCTTCCTGATCATGATCGCCCGCTCAACGAAGCTTGGGAAATTCGCGAGGCCCTTGAGCATTTTGTCGACCTGGTCATCGATGGCGGTGCCTGCGAGACCAAACCAACGACCGTGGTTTCGATGGTCAATGCCGATCTTGAAATTCTGCGTGAAGGACTGGGTGAGCCCGCACTGCTGGGCTAGCGCTTGGCGACGCTTTGCTTTGCATTCTGTCGATTGCGTCTCAAAGTGGCATCCAATTTGCTGAACAACTGAAAATTAAAGCGCTGCCATTGCTTGCAGATGGCCATGGATTTCAGTTGGAGCCAGCATGAAAAAAATAAATATCGACCCCGCATTGAGCGGCCTACTCATCAGCACATTAACTGCTGAGCAAGAGTATGTGGCAAGTTTGGCTGGGCGATTTACAGACTTTCAAGTTAAGTGGGTGGAGGGTCGACGTGTATCGATTTCTCGCATCGCCGACGATTCATCCGTATTGCTGGACGGCTTCAAGGGCTATTCATTTGACGACGGATACCTGACATTTAAACAAATTCGTCAATATGCCATACACCAACTGGAATCTGCTTTCGCGGCGGATACCAGCACATTGGGCAATAAGCTCGAAGCGGAGTCGGTGGATCAAAGCCATGACGAGCAGAGTGATGATTTCTCGGCGGATGAAGAAAGCGATCACTTCGACCACGACACATTGGCCGAGATCGAAATGCCCACTGCAGACGCTGATAATTCAGAGCCAGCGGCAGATATTGACGATGAATCTTCTGATTCAGAATTGCTGATCGAAACCGGTTTCTTGGACTTAGATCTCTCGATCGAAGAAGCGCTGGAATTCGAAATTTCTGAGCCTGATGCAGAAGAGCTAGCGGATGCAGCGCGAGCCGCAGCGGCAGCAGAACAAGCTGCAGCAGAACAAGCTGCAGCAGAGCAAGCAGCGGTAGAGCAAGCCGCAGCCGAACAAGCAGCGGCGGAACAAGCAGCAGCAGAGCAGGCCGCAGCAGATCAGGCCGCAGCAGAACAGGCAGCGGCCGAACAGGCGGCAGCGGAACAAGCTGCAGCCGAACAAGCCGCAGCCGAACAAGCCGCAGCCGAACAGGCGGCAGCGGAACAAGCTGCAGCAGAACAAGCCGCAGCAGAACAAGCAGCAGTAGAACAAGCAGCGGCGGAACAAGCAGCAGAGCAGGCCGCAGCCGAACAGGCAGCGGCCGAACAAGCCGCAGCCGAACAGGCGGCAGCAGAACAAGCAGCAGCTGAGCAGGTAGCAGCAGAAC
>JABXHR010000197.1 GCA_013373515.1 Gammaproteobacteria bacterium
AAAAGCGTGCCGGTTCGAGTCCGGCCACCGGTACCATTAAATAAGCTAAGTATTTGAATCTAATACATCCGAGCTTATTACCTTGCGAGAATCCTTGCGATACATCCCCCAGTAGCTACGCTTAAAGAAGATAAGCGAGGCTATGCCGTGAAATATCTACGCAAACATCACAACCAGCTCTACTACGAAAGAGCCGTCCCGACCAAGCTAAAGGCAGCCATTGGCAAAAATCATGTCAAACAGAAGCTCGGTTTAACCGTAGGCGCTGCGGATAGTCTAGTGGCGGCTAGAATAGCGGAAATAGACGAGCAGTATCAGGCTTGGTTCAGGACCGTAGCCTCAGACAACTCATACAAACTCTCTCAAGACGAAAAACGTATTGCAGCTTTGGCATATCTCAACGAAGTTGGGGTAGCTGTGGGACAGTTGGCACCGATTACTCATGGTACATATTCAGAAAAGGATGCCCACCGAGAATATGTTGACTACCAAAGAGATAACCTATTCGGTGCAATTTATAACGTGGCATATCAGCGTGAGACAGGAGTAGAGCCAAGTCCAAAAGACTATGTCATAGAGTACGCTTGGCATTTAGCTACTGAACCCGAAGCCCTTCAAGCGCCAGCTACATTCGAGGATGCATGGCAGTTCTACTCAGCGCAAAAGAAGCTAGACCGTACCATCAGGAGCCAAAGGAAAGCGATACAATTCTGGGAGCGATTCGAAGCAGTTGTTGGTAACCAGCCGTTAACATCAAAAAACATCTACGAATCTCAGCGAAAGTATGCTGACAGCCAGCTAGATAAGGAAGTACAACCCCAAAGTATTGAGCGATCTTTAAACCCAATCCTCTCTGCTTTCAGGATGTATGTTGACGAACATCAGCTAGACGTCTCTGTAACGAGATACAAGCCCAAACAGCGAGTAGTGATATCAGAAAGGCAGGTGATTACTGAGCCCCAACTGAAGAAGCTTTGGGAACTAGTCTGTAACGACGCATCTATACGCTCTGATGTTCGGCTAGCCTTGCTACTGATGGCACAGAGCAGCGTTATCAACTCGGAACTACAACGCTTAAAGCTAACTGACCTTATTACTGAGGGCCACCCAGAGTACGAAGGGGTAAGTTGGCTTAGGGTGTTAGACGGTAAGAGCAAAGATCGCAAGAGACCAGTACCGTTAGTCGCTGGAATAAACCTAATAAATGAGCTTGTCGGCAAAGTCTCAGATGAAGTCTATGTTTTAGGGAAGCTAGCTTACCAAAGCGAGTCATCCATCTCCTCGCAGGTCAGTAAGGTATTAAAGTACATAGCGCCTGATTTAACTGCTTATAGCCTGCGGCACGGCTGGCTAAACAGATGTTACGTCGAAGGTGCTCCTGAGAGCTTTCAAGACCGTGTAGGTGGCTGGACCGAGGGTAGCAAATCAAAGAAACGAGGCTATGCAAAAATGGCAGATACAACTATTGATCGGCTCAGAGAATACGAGCGGATACAGCGTAGAGTTAACCGTGTGCTAGTTGCAGATAGAGAAGATAACGTGGTGCACTTAAACCAAGCCTAGGTTTATCAGAACTTTCTATTTGCTAGCTCAAGACTAATATCGTTGAGCGTACTCAGGCAGGTCGTGAAGCAACAGGTCGCAAGGGCGGCAGGCCGCATAAGCTGAGTGAGGAGACTAGGGCTACCATACTTAAGCTTTATGACAACGGTAAGGGACTGAGCAAAAACAAGCTGTCCCAGAAATACGGTGTAAGTCGTTTAACTATTAAACGGATCGTGGAGAGTTAGTTTCTAGCGAGATTAAGTTGATTGTTACCTCTACTCCCAAGCTTCAATTGTGATCTACATTTCTACTTGAACCTGACATCCACGTTGAAGTAAGAGTAAATATGAAACACACAATGAAACTAATCGCTACACTCGCTGCCGCTAGTATTCTTGCTGGCTGTAATACAATGCCTCGTGGCTCTTTTGCCAACAACCAAAACATTATGAGTCCGACTAATACGTACAAGCCATTTCCAGCTGGACAAGTTCAGACGCACGGAGTCAAAGCAGATTACTCTCATGCCTTGATTGCGGACCCAACGGGCAGTGCGACTAGCCCCAATGTGGAGCGATACGAGCTACGCGAGGGCGATTGTGCGGGGCCGGACTGTACAGGTGTAGGCAACAGAAAGAATCATTATCGTGAAAGGACTGAGCGAGCATATCAGCCAACAGGACTTGCTTCTAACATAGGGTCAGAAGTTTGGTACGGCTGGGATGTGTTCTTTGACGAAAAAACAGCCAAGAACATGACTGGACGATTCAATACAACGCTGGGACAAATAAAAGCGGGTTGGATAAACGACTCAAATGTGATGGTACAGGGCGGTTGTGGTGCTCCTCTCGTCCTGGCAAAGTATTCTAATTCAGGAGTGCGATTGGAATTGGCTGCTAGTAATGTAGGAGCTGCCGTAACAAGATATCAGCCAATGTCAAAACCAAAACCAAGGGACTTGGCAAACAAATGGCACCGTTGGGAGCTTCAGATTAAATGGTCGCGTGGAAACGACGGTATCTTTAACGCTTGGTTCAACGGCGAGCAAATTGCAAACTACAAAGGTCCAACATACCAGCTATGTAATCTTGAACCAATGAAGTTCGCACAGTTCAAGACAGGCATATACGCTACACACAAGTACACCGGCATGGACTTTGACCGTCAGAATACAAAGCCTGAAGAAATGAAGGATGTCCGTGTTGTTTTGTTTGACAATGTAAGTGTTGGCAAAACACGCGAAGAGCTTTTCAAGAACAAAGACTAATTAGAGATTGATTCAACAAGCCCACTTCGGTGGGCTATCTCTAGTAGTTTTTCGTCCGTCTAACCTAATTGATTTCCAGCTGGAAATCATAAAACCTCAGACCGCCACCTTGTAGAGATAGGAGCGCGAAATGCCGAACTCTCTCGCGAGCTTTGCTTTATTTGTAGCTCGGCAAATTTTGTCTTTATTTCCGCTATCGTTTCGGGAGACAGACTCGGCGGCGTAACGCCGAGGTGGTTGTTAGAAGCAGCCTAAGTTCTACTGAAACCTCCCGTTAAAAATGGGGGGATTACACATACATTGTACCCTGTTAAACAATACCTCTCCGTTATCACAACACCGTCTCTAGAAATGTCCTTTTCGAACATGCTAGCTGCATTAGAAGTCGCTAATATTAAAGAGTATTTTATTAGTAAATTAGGCTAAATACTTTCAGGAGTGTGGGGCTGTACAGGTACCTTTGAGA
>JABXHR010000030.1 GCA_013373515.1 Gammaproteobacteria bacterium
ATGACGACACCGATGACGATTAAGCCAATTCCAAACACTGCTGGCAGACTCAAGGCTTGCCCAAATACTTTCCAACCGACCACTGTAATCAGCACCGTCCCTACACCAGACCAAACTGCATAGGCCACGCCCACGGGAATGCTGCGCAAGGTAATTGATAAGCAATAAAACGCAACGGCAAATGCGAGCACCACGATGGCCGATGGCAGCGGTTTGCTAAAACTTTCGCTGGCTTTAAGTGCACTGGTGCCCACGACTTCCGCCACGATGGCGGTCAGCAAAATTAACCAAGACTTCACAGCAGCGTTTGCCAATTGATTTCGGCTTGCATGCTATCGCCTGCCAGATAGGCGCTCTGACCGGTCAGGGTGACGGATAAGTCCATGGTGCGCTCAAGTTGGGCGCTCAGGGCTTCTACCTCGGACCAATTAAATTGCACCACGCGCAAGGATTTGGCTTCGCGCTGAATTTTTGCGCCATTAATTGACCACCAAGTATCGGCTTTGCTGTTAAAGCAATAGATCGCCACCTCGTCGGCGAGGCGTCCTGCTTTTTTGACCCGCTCGGCGGTGGGCTCGCCCACGTCGACCCACAGCGGTGTTTTGCCATCGTGCACCGGCACCCAGAGATCGGCTTCTTCGACATCACTCAGCCCTTTGCAAAACACCAAGTCTTCACGTGCCTCCAAGCAATAGGCCAGCACACGGGCCATCATCCGCTCTGCCGTTTCAGAGGGATGCAAGGCCACAGTGAGGTTATATGCCTCGTAAATGTCGCGATTGAGGTCTGATAAATTGATGCGAAATTTGTAGATGGTGGGTTTGATGGCCACGGTGCTCTCCTGCTGGTGGCGCTAGTTTACGTGATCGCGAGGGCTTAGGGGCGAGTGAGTGACTCTAAATTGCCAAGGTACTGAAGTGCATACTCGCGGTTGCTGCCACACATCTCGGTGCTGGGTCGTAATCCGGCGCAGCAACTGGGACGCTCTGGCTGGCCAAACAATCCACAGCGCATGGCTGCGTCGAGATGGACGCAGGCGGTGTTTGCGGGCTTGCCATTGGGCATGCCTTTGAAGGATTGGTTGATGCTTGGCGCGATGCAGCACGCCCCGCAGCCTTCGCGACAGTTCATATTAGCTACCGCTGTGAAAGCGCTTTTTGATGCGCTGCAGGCCCCAATAGACCAAGCCCATGGTGGGCAAAGCCACCGCGCCCATCAGCCAAGCTTTATCGATGTCGATTGCTTTGGCCACAGGTGCAATCAAATAACCCACAATCGAAATCGCATAGTAACTGATTGCCACCACGGACAAGCCTTCGACCGTGGTTTGGAGTCTTAGTTGGTCTTCGGAGCGCTGATTGAGCTGCATCAGCAGCGCGCGATTACTCGCCGCCAGATCGACATCCACCCGGGTACGTAGCAGATTCGCGGCGCGCTCGGCGCGTTCCGATAAGTCATCTAGGCGTTGCTTGGTTGATTGGCAGGTGCGCATGGCGGGGTCATAGCGGCGCAGTAGAAATTCGCTGAACAGTTGAAAATTGCGAAAGCGTTGCTCACGCAGCACTGCGACGCGTTCGTGGACGATGGACTCGTACGCCATGGCCGCACCAAAGCGAAATGCGGTCTGGCTAGACATGACCTCAGCTTTGGCAGAAATGGCCTGGATGTCGAGCAACAGTGCCTGCGGGTCCGCTTCTGCGGAAACCATGTTTTCGACCACGGCAGATAGCTTGGCATTGAGCTCGGCGACCTGTTTGGCGGTGCTGCGCGCCAATGGTAGCGCGTGCATCGATGCAACCTTGTAGGTTTCCAATTCGATCAGCCGCTGCGTGATACGCCCCACTCGACGCACACTGGCCCCGGGTTTGATCCAGACTGACAGCGGAATGTGCCCCTGTGCATTTTGGCGAAAATCGGTTGCCACAATCGCTGTGCCATCGACCACTTCTGCAGCGGCCAAGCTATCTTGCTGATAGCGTTCGAGCACCGTTTCTCTAATCTGCAATGACTCACTGTTTGCATACTCGGCAATTTCCATCGCGATCGATGTCAGACGTGAGCCCGGTGAGCGTTTGACCCATTGCTTGGGAATGAGTGTCTCGATGTCATCTTCGCTTGGGTAAACCCACATATAGCCTACAAACTCGGTATGCAGTTCCCACTTGACCCAGAGCCTATCGTTCAGTGCGATGGTCAAATGGACGCAGTCGTCATTTGGCTTTTGCACCGAAAAGTGATCGAGCAGCTCAAATAAAAACGCACGCTCGGTGTCGGCATTGTGTGAGTCCTCGCGCGCCAAGGCCAGATAGAGCACTTTGCAGGGTGGTTGAATCGCGGGGAAGGGACGAGCGTGCAGTTCGCGCTGCACCTGAATCAGTAGTGGATGATCTCTGAGATCCATTTTGAGTTACACGTTTTGCCAAATTCGATGCGGCGTCTTGAGCGGCCGCTGAGCATAGCTTAACAACTGATCCTACAAGTCATATGACACCAAAGAGATATATTGGCACAAAAGTGTGTCGGCGCTGTGCGCTATGATCAACTGGCAGGCGGCGCTAGTGAAGCGCACTCTGACAAAAACCAAAGGAGAAACGATGAAAATTTCAATGTCTTTACTCACCATCGTGCTGATGATGGGCACGGCACACGCGGAAACTTACAAAGTCGCCATTCACGTGGATGAAAACGATCCAGCAGTGATGAATATGGCGCTCAATAATGCACAGAACGTCGAGAAATACTACGAGGCTCAGGGGGATGATGTGATTGTCGAGGTCGTTGCATACGGCCCCGGGCTAAATATGTTTAAACTCGATAGTCCCGTGGCTGCACGCATTGACGCGATGTCGTTGGACGAGAGCTATGCATTCTCGGCCTGTGGCAATACTCACCGCAAAATGAGCGAGAAGGCGGGAAAAGACGTTCCCCTGCTAGAAGGGGCCCAGATTGTGCCCTCTGGCGTGGTGCGTTTGATTGAATTGCAGCGTGAGGGTTACGCATACATTCGTCCGTAACTTCGGACACTCCACACAGATTTGGCGTCTATCGGACGCCAATCTGATCAAAAAAATCCCAAACGCGGCGGTCTCTCGCCCACGGATAAGCCAAGCGAATCCAGCCCGGCTCGGGCATGTCAAAATAGCTCCCCGTCAAGAAAAATAAGCCACTTTCTCGGGCGAGACTGATGAGGCGCTCTTCGTTCTCTAACGCGGGATGATGAATAAATTCGTACATGCTGAAGTGATTGCGCGAAAACGCAGTGAAGTTTCGCTGAGCCACTTCTTTGGCCACTTTGATTCGCGCACTGCTGAGCTTTGCAATCAATTGATTGATGTGTTTTCGATAAGCACCTTCGCGGAGCACTTCGTCCACAATTCGTTCGTCGAGTTCGCTGGGTCGATGTCCGACTCTGACTCTGAGCGCTTGATCTCGCTTGTTGGCGGGCACGAGTAAGTAACCGATGCGCATTTTGCCCGACAATGTCTTTGAATAGGAATTGACGTAAAACACGCGATTGACTTGATCGAGTGTGGCCAATCTCAAGGGGGTCGTTGGATCTAATGTGCCGAATACGTCGTCTTCAATAATGGCGAAATCGTATTGATCGGCCAGTTTTAGCAGCGTAAAGGCATCTGCGGGTCGCAAGTTTGCGCCCGTTGGGTTGTGGCTAAGCGTGGTCGAAATATAGAGCTTAGCGTTGGTGTGTTTGAGCACTGACTCAAGCTGCGCTGCATTGGGGCCAAATTCTTGTCGGTCGACGAAGGCAATATTAATCTGGTTGTTTTCGAGAATTTGTTTGTAAAGCGGGTAGCCGGGCTTGTCGAGAATGGCGGTGTCCCCCGGCTTACACGCCAGTTTAATGGCAATGTCGATGGCAGATAGCGCGCCATTGGTGGTGATGATTTGGCTGGCATCACAATGAATGTCGATGCCATGCAATCGAGATTGAATGGCCTCTCGCAGCGGGCGATAACCGCCGTATTCACCATACCCGTCGACCAAGGTTCTAAAGCCATGCCGAGCGACGCGGCGATAAGCGCGTTCTAGCATGTCGGGCTGTAGCCAATCCGGGGGGAAAGTCGCACGACTGGCATTGAAGAGCTTGGTTGTCGACTCAATGGTCATCAGCGATTCGGCTGTTGAGCCATCGACGTCAATAAGGTCGATGGATTTCAAGTGCTTTCTGACATAAAACCCTGAGCCGTGGCGGGATTCGAGCTTCCCCAAGGCCACCAATCGGTCGTATATCTGGACTGTGGTGAAGCGACTGACGCCGTTGTCTTTTGCAAATTGTCGAATCGAAGGCATTTTGGCCCCGGGTTGGAGTTTGCCATCGTCGATTAGGGCGTTTAATCGTTTAGTGATGCTGTCTGTAAGTGTACCGGTCGCTATGCCAGTACAGTCAATCTTGATTTCCATGCCGTGACTTGTCCGACTGTTGTGACTAACCATAACTTTGCCGTGATGATTGGCCCTGTGTTTCCCTAATCAATTGAATTTTAATTAAAGTCGAGTTTGAAGCAGGGAGAACGCATTATGGAACAAACACAAACGACACAGACAATATTAACGCTTAAACTGTACCGTCATACCAGAATTATTGTACAGAAGGTATCGTTCGTCCTGCAGGTTCGTCGTCAACGCAAGCAGCTTTTGGGCCTCAGTGATCATCAGCTGAAGGATATTGGCCTCAATCGTGAGGATGTGGTGCGCGAGGCTGGACGGCCATTTTGGGACTTACCCATGCGAAGTGAATTCCGGCTGTGGATGTAAGTCATCTGGCCGACATACAGCGGGTGTAAATTGTTGTTAGGCTCATTGGGAGGACGTTGTCCTCCTTTTTTTGTGCTTGGCGTATTTTGACAATTGCGTCTATTGATTTCGTTGATAATTGCGTCTATCTATTCACTAACGATTTCTAATTAATTAACAGTTAATCTTGAATGCCGAGCTGATGGCTCGGATTTTCAAAGGCTTAACTGACCCAGGAGGAAACAAGCCGTGAGGAACACTTTGGCCGCAAACCCTAGTTTTGATACTGCACGGTTGAGTGTGCTGGAGTTGGCTTCAGAGAATTGCTTTTCGCCGTCGGAGGCCTTTCTCGATTGTATTCAACGTGTGCTGACGCCTGAGGTGGTTGCCCATTTGCCCAACTACTTCAAAGGCGTTAACTCACGTGGTCAGGCCGAGTTGTGGCTTGGCGCGATCATGGCGGACAGCCGTCTGTTCGCATTGCTGGACTCTGACAGAGATCAGCTGATTGGTTTTTTATTTGTGCACGAAAGCGACGGTGGCCTGGCCAATATCGGGTATTTATTTGAGCAATCCAGTTGGGGCAAAGGCTTTGCAACAGAGCTGCTCAACGGTCTGATTGAATGGAATACCCGCACTCAACAATGGCAGCGAATTTTAGGGGGCGTTGAGTTGGAAAATGCGGCGTCGTCTCGTGCGTTGATCAAGGTGGGTTTTGAGCCTGCCGGTGAGCCCTCGGACGATCGGCAAATGTATCAATACAAGGCCTAAACGCTGACACACTACCCCTTAGAACGCCGTGTTTTTTGCACGGCGAACCACTTAAAAATTATCCCATCAAATTCCACTTGACGGACCACGAAATTGGCCCAAAAATGCGCTCGCGTCTGGCAGGTTGTATCTAGGGTGATACGCCTTTTTAGCGTGCTGTCGCTCTAACAAGTCTCTACCCTTGCTCAAGGTTATGTGTTTGCCAAAGACAGCGGTATTTTCTGTTTTAGGGTTCACACATGACTAAGCAATTAAAAATCGTGGTCGAGCACGCCAGCGACTGGCGCGGCCTATATCCCTCTGATGACGTGATTTTAGCGTCGGAATACCTTGCCATGCCCCCGACGGCGAAAGCCAAGACCCGCGTGATCAATTTGTGCCGTGATTACGGGTATCTCAGCGCGGGTTATTACACATCGTTACTCGCCGAGGCGCGCGCTCAGCGCGTGGTGCCTTCTGTTAAGCATATGCAAGATCTGTCGCGTCGAATTTGGTCTACCACCATCAGTGTGGATGCGGCCAAAGCGCTGGAGACTGCGGCAGCGGGTGCGGATGAAGTGAAACTGATGCTGTATTTCGGCACGACGCAGGTTGAAGGTTTGACCATGGTGGCACGACGCCTGTTTGAGCAGTTGTCTGTGCCGATTTTGTTGGCGCAATTCCAAAAGGTGAAAGGCGCATGGCGGCTAGGAACTGTCTCAGCCGTCGGCATTCACAAGCTTAGCGATACGGAACAAACCGAATTTGCCCAATCTTTGGATCATTACAGTCGCTTGATTTGGCGCAAGCCGCGAAGCAATAAGCAAAGTCGCTACGATTTGGCGATTCTTGTCGACCCGGAGGAGCCTTTTGCACCGAGTAATTCAGTGGCAATTAGTCGCTTTGTCAAAGCTGGCAAAAAGCTCGGGATTCATTGCGAGACCATCACGCGTAAGGATTTGGGAAAACTTGGCGAATATGATGCCCTGTTTATTCGGGCCACCACATCGGTCAATCACTACACCTATAAATTCGCGCGAATTGCGCAAGCGGAGGGCTTAGTTGTGATGGATGATCCCGATTCGATTTTGCGCTGCACCAACAAAATTTACTTGTCGCAATTGCTTGATACCCATGGTGTTCCAACGCCGAAAACCCAAATTTTGGCGCAATCAGATTTGGCGCAATTAGACACGGTGATTGCCAATATGGGCTTGCCGATGGTGTTAAAAGTGCCCGATGGTTCCTTCTCGGTTGGGGTGCACAAAGTGGCGGATAGCGCGGCGCTTGAGAGCACGCTAAAACAGATGTTTAAAAGCTCGGCGTTGGTATTGGCTCAGCAATATTTGCCCACGCAGTTCGATTGGCGAATTGGGGTGCTGAACAACCAGGCGCTATATGCTTGCCGCTACTACATGGTGAAAAATCACTGGCAAATCTACCACCATGGGGCGAAGGGGACGCAGTCGGGCGGTTACGATGTCATGCCGACCTATGAGGTGCCTGCCAAGGTGATCAAAACCGCATTGGCGGCAACCAAGCTGATCGGCAATGGCCTATATGGGGTTGATCTCAAGCAGTCCGCCGATGGCGTTTACATTATTGAAGTCAATGACAACCCCTCCATTGAGTCGGCGGTCGAGGATCGTGTGTTGGAACAGGGACTTTATGAGACCATAATGGCTGAGTTTAAACGGCGATTGGATCAGCGCGGCCTGTGATTATCAACCACGACTTTGAGCTTTACCCGATTTTAGAAATCAGCGGTGACGACGATACCGACGGCGTAAAACATGCCGAGGCGGCTCAATGGCCGCCAGGGCTGGTCTCCACCTTACTCGGCGACGAGGTGAGGCCGCAGTATCTCAGTCACGGCCCAGAGGCATTTCAGCTCGTACTTCGCGGCATTAATTTGGCTGACCAAGGTCAGCCGGAAGATATGGTATCGGTGCGCTTGGCTTGGTTTCAAGGCCAGCTGGTCGTGGTGCATCGTCGGCATGTCAAATCATTGGTCGAGACGTTGCAGGACACCCCGGCACATCCGTCGGAGTTTGCCTTGATCCTTGCAACGCGGATGACCGATAAGATCGAAACCTTTACCTTTGCACTGGATGAAGAAATCGAAGATGCAGAGCAGGCGATGCTGGCGGACAGCGACTGCAAGCCCGATTTGGGGCACTACCGACGCAGTGTCATCAAGCTGCGCCGCTATTTGCTGCCTCAGCGTGAAATCCTCGCGCACATGGCGCGGGCCAACGATGAGGTGTTTGACGATCGACAGCGGCACCAATGGCATGATTTGTCCCAGCGCACCGCCCGTGTGTGTGAGTTGTTGGATGCTTTTCGCGAGCGTTTAATCTTGATGCAGGAGGCCCAAGCCCAAGCGGCTAACGACCGCCTCAACCGCAATCTCTATCGCTTGTCTCTGATCTCGGCGGTGTTCTTACCGCTGGGTTTTATTACCGGTCTGCTCGGAATTAATGTCGGCGGCATTCCGTTGGTCGATAGTCCTTACGGTTTTGCGGTGATATTTGGTATATGTGCAGTGTTTGGGGTGAGCATCGTTGCGTATTTCAAGCACAATCGCTGGTTTTAACCTCAATCCCTGTTAGAATTGCGCCGCCGCCGAGCATTTCTCGGTGTGGCGTTATTTTATTTCGCTCGCCTATTTAGCGAGAATTGAGGACTGTATGAAAATCCTTTGGATTGCACTTTACGTTGCAAGTATCCTGCTTGCGAATCTCACACTGGATAAATTTATCCAATTGCCTGCACTGGGCGATTTCCCGGCCTTCGGCATGCTAAGTGTCGGCACCCTGTTTTTTGCTTTTGTATTTACCCTGCGGGACAAATTGCACCAGTTTGGTCTTCCGACGGTATTTTTGGCGATCGGCTTGGCCTTGCTGGTCAATGTGGCGGCTGCAATTTGGCTGGATACGCCGTTTCGCTTTATCGCCGCATCGTTTATCGCCATTGCCGCCAGTGAATTGGCCGATACCGCTGTCTACCAAAAGCTGATGGCGCGCGCTTGGCTAACTCGTGCACTGACCAGCAACGCGATCAGCGTGCCGCTCGATACCATTTTGTTTACTTTGCTGGCCTTCTACGGCGTGATGTCGAGTCAAGAAATGCTGGAAATCATCTATGCCGATTTGGTGTTTAAAACACTGATTGCCGCTGGATTGGCGGTGGTTTTGGCATTGGGAATCAAACGTGAGCCCACGGTGGAAGCAACGGCATAATGCAGTCGCATCCGTCTCAATTTGTCGATGGTGAGCTTAAGACCATCGACAATGCACTCCCTGAGATTGAGACCGAGGTCGAGCATGTGGTGTATCTGCCCACGCTGTGCCTGAAGAGTCAAAACCCCAAAGCAGGTAGCTTGCTTCGCATTCGCTACACTGCAGCGGCAAAGCTGCTAGAGCTGTTTGCCCTTGATCGATATATCCAAGCGTACATCGGCCATCCGACGGTGCGCGATATGGAATATTTCGTCCAAGTGATCGCGCTGGAGTGTGGTCGTGCGCTCGGCCAGCCGGTGACGGTGCTGGCTGAAATTGAATTCAATCAGGTGGCTCAAGGACAGCGGATTGAGGCGACCTACCGTCCATAGTTAGGGTCGATCTGCCGTGCCAAATAGGCGCGGTATTCGTTGAGGTCTTGTCCGACCTGCAATTTATCCAATGCTGCAAAGCCCGGACTACTCACCATCAAATCTGCGGTGCTTTGATTACAGGCAATCGGCACGTCATACACTGTCGCAAGCCGCACCAAAGCCTTGA
Source organism: Gammaproteobacteria bacterium (assembly GCA_013373515.1). Lineage (GTDB taxonomy): Bacteria > Pseudomonadota > Gammaproteobacteria > JABXHR01 > JABXHR01 > JABXHR01. Next base: position 9,285 of record JABXHR010000030.1, read on the forward strand.
TATCCACATCATGCGGCTGAGCGGTCATTGGGTCTTGAAAAAACACCAATGCCCCGATTTTTCCCTCTGCAATCATTGCACCGATTTGTTGATCGCCACCGAGCGGGCCGCTTTTAAGTGGGGTAATTTTAAGGCTCGGGCATTGCGCTAATAACAAACGTCCAGTGGTGCCTGTCGCCACAATGGGGTAGGCACTGAGTGATGTTTCATGGGTGGCAGCCCATTGACAAAGATCATGTTTCTTTTTGTCGTGTGCCACCATGGCAATTGATCGTTTCATTTTTCTGCAGTGAATTTAAGTTAATAAAGAATTTCTGTCTAAGTTTGCCAAAATCTTACCGATAGGTAATATTGTGATGAGCTTCAAACTAACCCTCACACTATAGAGGTGTTTATGCGTATTCGCACTTTCCTTGGAATGTCGACGTTGATCTTGGTCGTCGCCTGTGGCGGCGGTGGTGGATCCTCAGATTCGAAATCTAGTTCTGTCGCATCTACGGCGCCTGTGCCACAGCGTGGCGCGAGCGATAGCCGATCAGAGCAGGGGGTTAGCGATGTTCAAGCGGCACGCTTTCTTACGCAGGCGACGTTCGGTCCGACTTATGCGGATATCGCGGGCTTGCTCGAAACGGGCCGAGATCAATGGTTGGCCGATCAATTGGCCATGCCACCCACTTATCATCGACCCTTGATGTTGCCCAACGAGGAAATGGACAATTACTGGCAAATTCACCGCATCGAAGCTTGGTGGAAGGCTGCGCTCCGCGCACCGGATCAACTGCGTCAGCGTATGGCGTTTGCACTGAGTGAAATCTTCGTTATCTCGGATCACAATGGTGCGGTCGAGCGCCATTCGGTCGGCATGACGCACTACTACGACCGACTACTTGAGCATGCTTTTGGCAATTATCGCGATTTATTGGAAGCGGTGACACTTCATCCGATGATGGGACGCTATCTCAGTCACCTCGGCAATGAAAAAGCCAACGTCGAAAAAAATATCCGCCCAGACGAGAACTACGCCCGCGAGGTGATGCAGTTATTCACCATCGGGCTGGTTGAGCTCAATCTCGATGGCACAGAAAAATCCGACGCTCAAGGCCGTCCCATTCCCACCTACGACCAAGAAACAATCGAGAATTTTGCCCGTGTATTCACCGGCTGGACCTTCGCGCAATCAAGTAGTTGGTTGTGGCCTGCGGAGACGGCTTCAATGCCGATGGAGGCTTGGCCGTGGTTTCACGATGACGGGGAAAAGACTTTATTACAAGGTGAGGTGGTCCCTGCAGGTTTAAGTCCAGAGGAAGATCTGGAGCGTGCACTGGATAATTTGTTTTATCACCCAAATGTGCCGCCATTTATCAGCAAGCAGCTTATTCAACGATTTGTCACCAGTAATCCGACCCCAGCCTATGTAGAGCGTGTGGCGAGGGTGTTTGTCGACAATGGGCAAGGCGAACGCGGCGATTTGGGCGCTGTCATCCAGGCGATTTTACTGGACGATGAGGCACTTGCCGGCACGCAGGCGCTGCCGAATCAATTTGGCAAATTGCGTGAGCCTTTGATCCAGACGGCTCACGTTTGGCGCAATCTCGATGCACGGTCGAACACTGATCGCTTGTGGACGTGGCAGCTTTATAAGTCGCATGGTCAGGGCCCGTTGCAGTCACCCTCAGTGTTCAATTTCTTTCGTCCGGATTACACGCCGCCCGGTGAGATATTGATGGCGCCGGAGCTACAGATGTACAACGACAGCTTGGTGATTTCTCAGCTCAATGAGTGGATGGGAAGCATCGTTTGGGCGGAGCGTTCGCGCAATGAGGACAACAATGACGACAACCGAATCTTGGTGCATACCGATCAGTGGGAAGCCGACTATCGCGCCCACGGTGGCGACGAACTACTGGATCGTTTGAATCTAGTGTTTTTCTCCGGGCAACTCAGTGGTGCCGAGCTCGCGATTTATCGTGCCGCCTTGACGGAGATGGAAGGCTACGACTGGCTGATCGACTCTGAAAAAATAACCAACTTAATTTTTATGATGGTGACTTCACCGCAATATCAGGTGCAACAATGATGCAGTCTTTTACTCGCCGAAATTTATTGCGACAAATGATGATGGGCGGCCTCGGTGCCGCCGCAGCGGCCAGTGGTCAAATGGCACTGATGCGATCAGCACTCGCGGCCAGCTCATCGATCGATAGCGACTATAAAGCGTTGGTTTGTGTGTTCCTCTATGGCGGCAACGACTCCTGGAACATGCTATTGCCCATGTCTGGCGATGCGCGGGTACGTTATGAGGATGCTCGACAAAACCTTGCTGCGACCGCAACGGTCGCCTCGCGGCTGGGCAACGGCATTGAGGGAGGGCTGGGCCTGCACCCCGCCATGTCGCGGTTAAATGCCTTGGTCGATGCGGGAAAGCTTGCGGTGCAAACCAATGTCGGGCCGCTGATTGTGCCAACCACATATGACCAATTCCGCAACAATGCGGTGCCTGTGCCGGAACAGCTTTTCTCGCACAATGACCAACAAGCCACTTGGATGCGTGGCGCAGAGGCCAAGGATATGAGCTTTGGGTGGGCCGGGCGAATGCTCGAGCTACTCGATGATACAGGTGGTTTTACCCGAAACTTTACCCTCGCGGGCAACAATCTTTGGCAAAGCAGCATCAACGGCAACCCATTTACATTGAGCCAAGAGGGCGTGCCGGAGATCAACGGCTTTGAAGGCGATTGGTGGGGGCCGATGCTTCGCAAACGTGTGCACGAGCAAATACAGGCGCTGGCAGATCATCCTCTAGAGCGCATGGCCGCTCAAGTCACTAATAATGCGGTGATCAACGCCAAATTTGTCCGTAATGCCTTGGCGATGGCACCGAATACGCAAACCGAATTCACACCGGGTAATCATCTGTCTAGTCAGCTCAAGGCCATCGCACGGCTCATCACCGTCCAGCCGCATCTCAAGCCCAAGCGCCAGGTATTCTTTGTAGGGCTTGGCGGCTGGGATACGCACGATGAGCAAAACCAACTGCACAGCGATTTATTGGAAGGCTTGGCCAACGGCTTGGCCGATTTCCAAGCCGAGCTGGATGCATTTGGCGTCGGCCATCAAGTGACCACTTTTACTATGTCCGACTTTGCTCGCACACTGAGCTCAAACGGCGACGGCACCGACCATGCTTGGGGCGGGCATCAATTCATTATGGGGGGCGCGGTGAACGGCGGGCGCCTATATGGTGAGCTGCCACGACAAGCGCTCGACAATGGCATCGACATCGGCGGTGGGCGAATGATACCCACCACGGCAAATGAGCAGATGTTCGCTTCACTGGCATCGTGGATGGGCCTAAGCGTCAGTGAAATCGCTGACATCATGCCGGCAATTGGGGCGTTTGATACGCCGCCAAATTATTTTGTTTAGTGGCAGCGTCCGCGCCATGCATTGATATGATCGCGCAGGGCGTGACCAAATGGCTCGTGCTCCGGGTCGACGTTGCTATCAATGAGCTCGGTTACTAGCCATAACCCCAAAAATGCAAACATGATTCCACCGACGGCTTGGCCAATCAGCACGCCTTCAGCACCCCAGAAATACGCGCCAATCAGCACGAATGGGTAGGTGCCAACGGTATTGCGCCCCCAGTTGATCCAAGAGGCGTAACTGGGCTTGCCGAGGTTATTGAAGCTGGCGTTGCCGACGAAGATCATGCCGTTAAAAATATACGCCAGTGCGAGTGGGCCACAGAATAGGTAGAGTAATTCTAGGGCGATGCCATCTGCCTCGAATACGGCGGCGATATAGGGGCGAAGTAAATAAAGTACAACGGTCATCACAATGACGTAGATCGTCACAAATTTCACCGCATCTAGGACAGCAGTTTTGACGCGATCGTAGCGTTTTGCACCGACATTTTGTCCCACAATGGGGCCAATGGCGCCTGATAGCGCAAACACCACGGCAAACGCAACCGGTGTTAATCGACCAATAATCGCCATCCCGGCAACTGCGTCTGTGCCATATTTCGCCATCGACCGAGTCACAATCGCCATGCCAATCGGGGTGGCGACGTTGGTTAGGATGGCGGGTAGCATGATGGCCAGTACGGTTTTGAAATGCGTGTGAATCTGGCTTGGACTTGGCAGACTCATTCCATTGTAATACCGAATTACCGGCCACACCGATGTGATCAATATGGTCACACGCGCTGCGACGGTGGCCATGGCAGCGCCTTTGATGTCTAAGCCCAGTACGAAAATAAATATGGGGTCTAAGGCAGCGTTGACGAATGCCCCGGCAAGCGTAGAGTACATGGCGCGTTTGGCGTCACCGTGCGCACGCAAAAGCGCGTTAGCGTGCATGGCAATGGCCATGATGGGCATGCTGAGCACAACGATGCGAAGATAGGATACGGCTTGCGCGAGGGTTTCGCCTGTCGCGCCCAGCGAGGCAATAATTTGCTCTGCGAAGGCATAGACGCCGCCAGCCACCAGAATACTCAAGCCAATCCCGATGCCGCTGACTGCATTGGCTTTGCTGCGGGCATCCTCCTCGTCGTCTGCACCAAGGGATTTGGCCACTAAGACCCCGCCCGCGATTGACAGCGCGATGCTAATGGAATTGGTGAAGAACAATGCGGTTCCAGCATAGCCAACAGCCGCCGCTAGGGCGACGTTGCCGAGCATGGAAATAAATATCAAATCCACCAAGTCGGCAGCGAAGATTGCCATGATCCCTACGCTAGAGGTCATGGACATGACGACGATGTGTTTTAGCAGACTGCCTTCGACAAATTTGGCGTGCGACTCGCTCATGACTACCCCTTCGGTTGCATCGGCGGCATGGACGCCGTGTAGAAGGGGCTAGAGTGTAATCGTTGTCGCAGCTTGCAATGAAGCCGCAAGTGGCGAAATATTGAGTTGATGCAAAAATTGGCGCAATTTACACGAGATTACGGATTTTTGGCGGTGGCGAGGCATTGGGCCGATCGCTTCCGACGAACAATCAATGCGCCTGCCATGACGACTAGACCGAACCATCCCATACTGCCGCCACCGCCAGAAGATGGGCTGGACGGTGTACTGGCAGCACTGGCGACGTTTTGCGAAGTGCCAGTTTGGCTTTTGCGAGTTTTTTCGACTGTCTCCAGCTCATCGCTGCGAACGGCGATCACATAATCCTCGCTGGCGTCAATTTCAACGGCATGACGATCGTTTTCCACGCCAAAATCTGCATAGTGAATGGGCGACACCACGGCATCGAGTGACAGGGTGTTACCGCTGGCGATCAACGCAATTTGGAACTCACTATCGCCATAGCCATCGCAAATGGTGAGATCCTCGGCTTCAGCGCGGCAACGATCTGGCAGTGCGGCGAGTGCGGACCCGGGGTGATTCACTTGTAATTCAAATTCGGTGGCAACGCCGCTTTGTGCAGTGACCGCAATGGTCGCCACAGACGATTTGATTTCGGTGATATCGACCGCGTAATCCACACCCGTGCTGGTACAAGAGAGCGCTGGGGTCGTGTTGAGTGTTTCGGTGCTGCAATTGGAGAATTGATATTGCATGCCATAGCCGAACTGTGCCGTCATGATCTGTCGATTGGCGACGCTGCAGTTGGTCTCTTGATCGTGCAGTGCGCCGAAATTATGAGCGATCTCGTGGGCGCTTAAGAGTCCCGGCTCCATGTAGGGTAGGACAGTGCTGACATCAAACCCATCGGTACGACATGCGCCACCGACATAGGCAAGTCCTACGCTTTGATGCGAGATTGGGCGCTCGACAAACCATTGCACATGCGCCAGATGATCGGGCAAATATTGATTGAGTGCCCGTCTGCCATCGACGGCGTTGCGCAAGATGTTTTGGATGTTGTCGCTGCCGTATCGATCATCGAGTTCGGTGTCTAAAACCACCGCGTCCAGTTGCAGCGCGATGCGGTTTTGGATGCGAAATAGGGCGTCAGACACATTAATGGACGAAATCGCTGCCAACATGCCATAGCCGTGGTGATAGGCCTCATATTGCCCATCGACCACAATGCCAATATTCGCAAGCTCATAGTCGTTTCTAGAAGCGCTACTCGGTGATTGGAGGCTATCGATTTGCATCGTCGGCACATCGGCGACCACATCATTTTGCAACTGGCTCTCATCGCGCCAGTAACTATTGAGCGTGCCGATGCCGGTCAGCGTATTGAGTGCAATGTAATCTCGACCATCAAATAACACACCCATCGCCTGGCCTGATTGCGTGGTTAAGCGCACCCAGCTGCCAGGGATGATGTCGATTTTGCCTTGGAACGTGGTGACAGGGTCATCCGGCGTGATGAGGGAACCCGTTGAATAGAACTCGGTGTTGGCCAACAGGTCGTTGGGCGTGAGCAACAAACGATGGGTCTGTTGACCCAATGACAAATAAGTCTCGAATGGATAGCGCTCGTCATTGGTGCGCTTGACGATATCAAATAATGCACGCTCTGCTTGGCGTTGTTCGACCGCTTCGATTCTTGCCGACGCACGTTCAAACCACAGTGGGCTGGTGGCTGCCAGCGCGGGCAGTTGGTCACTGAACCGACTGGCATGACGTGCTTTGATCGCTTGGAGTAGGGTTTTGGCATGATCGAGTTGACCGGTTTGCTCGTAGGCGATGGCGAGCAGATACTCGGTGGCGTCGAGCTGTGTTTGTGCGGCCTGGTGCGCTTGCAGCACAAGTAGGCCGTTGATGGCGCGGTCGTAGTCATGGGTTTCCATGATCCTGAGATAGGCCAACAAATATTGCATCTTGATGGTTGCGGCGTCTGCCCAGTTTGGGTCTTTAGACACGGCGGCCTCAAGCGTTGTGATTGCGCTGGTGTAATTTTCTGCCTTCAGCGCGCTGAGCGCGGTTGAAAATCCACTGTCGCCCGAGGTGTCTGCCTCACGGATCAGGGCATCGAGCTGATAGGCGAGATTCTGGCGAAAATCATTGTCGTCGAGCTCGATATCGCTGGTTTGTGTCGAAAAATACAGTGTCAGTGCCAGAAAAATGGCGAGCAGTGCCCAGACCGGTTTGACGAGTTGCCTTGCAAACATGCGCTATACCTCGATTGGATCGACGCTGTCTTTGAGCTGTTTGAGAAAGGCGCGTACCTCTTGGTCACTGGCGTTCTCGAGGTCGAACTGCTGTAGGTCGCGTACGGCAGGGATAAGGTGGTTGTCGACACTATTGACCAGCTCGTTGACGTGTTGAATCAATAATTCACGGTCGAGTTCGTCACCCTCGCGCAGGCGGGTAGAGAGTTTGCCCTGTGCAAGCCCAGTCAACACCCGGCAGGCTGCGAGTGTCGGGATGTTTGCAACCCAGACCAAATGGTAAACGCCGTAGCCGAAGATCAGTGCTGTGCTCAGTGCGATGTAGATTGGCGTTTTGATGCTTTGCCAAACCGAGCTTTGCATTTCGCTCGGCGGATTGACCAATAGCATGGTTGGCATTTTGGTGTGAAATAGCGCTGACAGTGTCTCCAGATAAACCATCACAAATAGGGCGATGACGATCAACACAAAGGCAAAGCACAGGATCGCGAGGTTACGAAGCGCCCCCGCATGCGGCATTTGTTTGATGAAAATCCGATGTAATAACGACTGATCGGCCTGGCGATTCTGCATTGATTTATCCATAAGTTAACGACAGCTCTTTGCGGATAAAGCAAAATTTGTGCCCTAAATCACAATTTCTGATCGCTACGATGGGTGAATTTGATGAGTACCTCTGCCCCCGGGCGCATTGTAATCAGGGGTAATGGCGGGATGTGCGAGACCTCCGAGCTGATATTGAATTGCTGCAGGATGGTGGCCAGCGCAACGGTGCCTTCAAGCGTGGCAAAATGGCTGCCAATACACACGCGCGGGCCATCACCGAATGGAAAATAGGTGCCGCGATCGTGACTTCGTTCTTTGTCCATAAAGCGGCGTGGCTCGAATTGATAAGGGCTATCCCAAAGGTCTTCTCGATAGTGGCTAATCAATGGTGAAATGAGCAGTGAATCGCCCTTGTTAAGACTCAGGCCTGGTAACTCGACGGCTTGCTTGGCCCGTCTGGAGATTGCCCAAGCCGGTGGATACATTCGGAGCCCTTCCTTGAAAACCGCTTGCAGATAGGGCATTTGAGCGAGATCGTCTGCCGTGATTGGGGCTTGTCCGATGGTGGTATCGATTTCTTGTTGTAACTGGCTTAGCACTTCGCGGTTTAGGGTCAATAGCCAAAGTGTCCAAGACAATGCGTTAGCCGTGGTTTCATGACCGGCGAGAAAGAGCGTCATGACCTCAAAGCGAAGTTGCTCGCTGGACATTCGCTCGCCACTGTCTTCATCTTGCGAGTCGATCAACGCCTGCAATACGTCGTCTTGTTTGGTGTCGCTTTGTTTGCGCTCGGCAATGATGCGATCGACGACGCCGTCGAGCGTTCGCCGATGCTTGGCAACCTTTAGGTGATGCGGTGTTGGCACCCAGCGGGGCAGGTTGATTAGATTGCCGATTCGCTCGTTCGCATCCTCCAGCAGGTACTCCAGCGGATTGCCGATGGTCTGCTGCAATTCGGTCTGATTTGATTTCAGTAACGTGGCGTTGAGGATGCTCAAGGCCAGATCACTCATGTGTGAACGGACATCGAAGGGGCCCGAGATCGCAGGAAGTCGATTGATCCAGTCTACGGTGGTTTGCTGCATCACCGGCACGAGTTCGGTGATTTTGCGATGATGAAATGCACCTTGCGACAGCTTGCGTTGATGGCGATGAAAACTACCTTCGCTGGTCAGCAGTCCCTCACCCAACACAAACCGCAGCGCGTCGTATTCGCGGCCTTTGGTGAAATGTTTGGCCTGCGTACGCAAGACCCCTTGGATGATGGCTGGGTCAGTGGTCAGGATCACGCGGCGCCCCAGGAGCGTAGACTCTGCGATCGGCCCGTACGCATCCGAAAAACGCTTCAAAAAGCCAATGGGGTCCGCTTTAAAGGCGGGTCCAATGCCGGCAATAGGCTTAATTTCCCGGTCGACTGATTGCCGGGTCGCCTTGGGGGCATTGATGTCAAAAGGAAGCATAATTCATCGTGATTAGCCAATCTGTTGGCGCAGTTTACTTTGCTACCTTGATCACGCGCAAACTGTGGTAGTTTTGAGTGAGATCAGCTGGGACGACGACTCGGAGGGTGATTGTGAAGCGATACATTTTGGCTGCGGCGCTGGGGCTGTCGATACTGACATCAGTGACCGTGTCGGCAGAACAATCATCGTTGGATGATTTATTTGAACGATTGCAACGCACGCAAAGCACCACTTACGCGCTCAGGGTGACCAATTCGATTTGGCGGATTTGGAATACTCCCCCTGACCCCGATCAAGCGATGAAGGTTGATGCTTTTCATCAAGCGCTTGGGCGACGTAACTTGAAATTGGCGCGTCAATTGGCCGATGGCTTGATCGATGCTGCTCCTGAATATGCCGAGGCTTGGAACAAGCGAGCAATCGTGTTTTTTGAGCTGGGCATGTACGATCGGTCACTGGAAGATATCGACAAGGTATTGAGCTTAGAGCCTCGCCATTTCGGTGCGATGAGTGGTCGGGCGCATATTCATTTGGCACGCGATGAGCTAAGTTCAGCCTATCGCTGGTTTAGCAAGGCGTTAAAGGTCAATCCTCACCTTCAAGATGCGAAGCGTTTTGTTGAATCGCTCGGGGGCTCAGAGGCTTGATCGAGCATTTCGATTTGAGTTTGCATACGGGCGACAACATCAGACAGTTGATGCATATTCTGCGCAGTTCGATCGCTTTGGTCGTTTAGTTGTTGACTACGACTGACGCTTTGTACCGAGTGCTGCGCGACCTCCGAGGCCAACTGCAACATTTCTTCGACTTGCGTTTGATTTTCCTCAAGCTGCGATGAAATGTGACTCACCGCACGGCTCACGTCTTGGACGGACTGGATCATGCGGTTCAAACTCTCTGCACTGGTGCGAATCTGAATTGCACCGTCATCGATGTCAGCGAGCGTGGTGTGGACTTTCTCTGTGATTTTGGTGGCAAGGCCATTTGAATCGGTGGCCAATTTGCGGATTTCCATGGCGACGACTGAAAAGCCTCGGCCGAATTCACCCGCCCTAGCCGCTTCGATGGAGGCGTTTAGCGCCAACATATTAGTCTGACTGGTCAAGTCCTCGATCTCAGCAATTGTAGTGAGGACTTGTCGGCTCGACTCGACAATGGTGTCAAATGAGTTGACGGCGTTTGCGATGTGTTGATTGCATTGGGTCGACGTCTTGCCGAGGGTTTCGAGATGTGAATGATTTACGCAGAGCGCCGCATGAGAGTCCGCAAGGCTGGTCACCATTTGATGCATCACTTGGTTCAGCCGCGCGATTCGGGCATCGAGATCGGTTGCGCCTTGTGCTTGTTCATTGGCAAGGTTATTCGCGTTCATCGCGCTGAGTTGCAAGCTTTCGGCGACCTGCTCGATTTGAGCTTGCCCTGCAGAGATTTGTTGGCGATTAATTTTCAGCGCTTCCGCTTGGGCTTGGAAGCGGGCCAAGAAATGCGCTTGCTGCGCAGAGAAATCGATTTCGTGCGCCATCGCTTGGTATACAAATCGATAAAAAGTCGCACTGACTAAGGCAATAATTGGAAAGACCGAGAACTCGATCATGGTCGCCAACCAAACGGGGGGAGGCGAGGGGAAATCGTGCAATGGGATTTGCAGCCAGTGATGGGTAATCGCCATGCCTAACACACCATTGCCCAGCGCTGTGAGTAGTGCTAGCCGGATCTGCAGCAACAGCACCATATAGATTGGCATGATGAGCAAATAGTTTGTGGCGCTGCTGAAGGTTTCGATTATGGCCGGCACCGCGATATAAGTTGCGATAGCGCCAGCGCTCATTGATAACAGCGTGCTGATAGCAATCTGAAACTGTTCAATCCGCTGAATGTATAGCGCAGCTGCGGCAAACAGAGTGGCTGCCACAACCAATGCGCTGCCGCCGATTGGATAGCCTGTGGCAATTAACGTGAGTCCAAATAGTCCGGTAGAGACTGCGCCAACCCAGTTGACATTGGCCACTCCTGAGAAGATCTGCCGCTTGATTGTGCAAGACTTAGCCATTGAGATATCGCGTGCCATGATTGCAATACCATCGTCAATGGGCGGTGAAGATAAATGGCTGTTGGTGAAATCTGCGCGGTGATCGAAATTTTTTGGAGCCGGTTTGCCCGGCTCCATGATGGTTAACCGATGATATTGAAGCCCGGGCCGTAAGGGTAGCCGGTGATGTTTTCGGCACCATCATTGGTGACGACCAAAATATCGTGCTCGCGGTAGCCGCCTGCGCCAGCTTGGCCATTGGGAATGGTGAGCATAGGTTCCATCGAAATCACCATGCCGGGCTCAAGCACAGTGTCGATATCTTCACGCAGCTCAAGGCCCGCTTCTCGACCGTAATAGTGTGACAACACACCAAAGCTATGGCCATAGCCAAAACTACGGTACTGCAACAGGTCACGCTCGGCAAAATAGTGGTTGATTTGTGCGGTGATGTCCGCACAGCTCATGCCGGGCTTAATTAGGGAGATACCGAGCTCGTGGGCACCGACGTTTGCATTCCAGATGCCGAGGCTGGTCTCATCCGCTTCACCGACAAACAGGGTACGCTCGAGCGCGGTGTAGTAGCCACTGATCATCGGGAAGGTATTGAGAGAAAGAATATCGCCGTGTTCCAGCTGGCGGCTGGTGACGGGGTTATGGGCACCGTCTGTATTGATTCCCGACTGGAACCACACCCAAGTGTCACGGTACTCGGCATCGGGAAAGCGCTTGGCAATTTCGAGCTCCATCGCATCGCGACCCGCCATCGCAACGTCAATTTCGCGGGTACCAATTTTGACCGCATCTTTGATGGCATATCCGCCGACATCCGCCACTTGCGCACCATGGCGAATCAGTTCGATTTCTGCTGCGGATTTGTGCATACGCTGACGCATGGTTGACGCTGCGATGTCATCGGTGTGTGCGGGCCTGAGGAAGCTCTCCAGTTTGTCTAGTTGCAAGCGGGTGATATGGTCGGCCTCATAGCCAATTCGCTTGCCTGATCCGGTGACGTGCTCTACGGCTCGCCAGTAGTTGTCGCGCGTCCAGTCGGTGTAGGTGATGTTGTCGCCATAGCAGCGGCGCCAAGGCTGGCCGGCATCGATCCCTGCGCTAATGGTCACAGAGGTATCGTGAGTAACCACCAAACCATAGGGACGGCCAAATGCGCAGTATAAAAAACCAGAATAGTAGGCAATGTTGTGCATCGATGTCATGAGGACAGCATCGAGGTTCTGGTCAGACATAATCCGGCGCAAACCAGTGAGACGTGCTTCGTATTCTTCGTTGGTAAATTGAAGTGGTGCTTGTTCGCCGTTGTGAAAACGGAAGTAATCGGTGCGAGTAGAAAGTGTCATTTCGACCTCCATTGTGGGGTGGCCATAGCATTGCCTGAACCCCTGAAAGGTCCCGGCGTACAGGACGACAAAACGACAAGGCAGCGACGCCATCGCTGCACGGCGAATATAGGACTTCGCTGGGATTTGGGCAAGTGAATTTAGGGGGTAGGGCGCAATCGGGCAAGTAAGACGTTGTCCTCAAATTGACCGTTGGTAAATGTGGCTTGGCGTTTGAGCCCCTCGCGTTGAAAACCCATACTTTCATACAGTGCTAATGCTGCAGCATTGTGCGCATAAGCTTCGATTTCGATGCGTCGAATATTGTGCCAATTTTCAGCCAAATCGATCACTGCGCCGACCAGCGCTCTGCCAATGCCTCGTCCGCGATACTGCTCGGTAACCGCCATCCCGAAACCAGCGGTGTGGCGCAGGCGAGGATGCTGGTTGAGGTGCAATCCGATGACCCCGACCACTTGATCCTCAATATCGGCGACTAAGGTAACTATCGTTTTGCTTCTGATCCGTTCCTGCCAGATCTCAACGCCTTGATAGGGCATCTGCAGCGTATTGGCGATGGCGCTTGAGCTTTGGTTGAAAATGTTGAGAATGGCCGCGGCATCGGTGTCGATAGCGCGGCGTATGTTCAGCTCCATTGAACGTTCCTTGTGATTACTGCAGCAGCAATTGCTCCGTATCGGATACGGCGGACTCTGCATTCATTGGGATATAGGTCGGAATACCGGTGCTCATTGCGATGGTTGCGGCCATGGCTTCGAATGAGTAGTCTGCCGGGGTCAAGCCGGTTCTTTCTTCGATCACCACTCGAGCTCGCTCGATCATTTCGCTCAGCGTGCCAGCATCCTCATCGAGTGCTGGGTGAGATTCAACGTACAACATGCCGCCTGCTAGGCTCGCTTTGATGGGTTGATTGACCAGCGTTACCTGCTCGCCGACGCCGACTTCATCAAACAGACGCTCGACGTCTTCGGGATACATACGGATACAGCCATGGGTTACGCGCTCGCCAACGCCCCAAGGGCGGTTGGTGCCATGAATCAAATAACCGGGAATGCCCAAGCGCATTGCACGCGTGCCCAGTGGATTGTCAGGGCCCGCTGGCACCACATCTGGCAGTGGATCGCCCGCTTCGAGGTGTTCTTTTTTTATCGATTCGGGGGGCGTCCAAGTGGGGTCGACACGTTTCTCGGTAATTTTGGTGACGCCAAGCGGTGTATTCCAATCCAAACGGCCGACGGACACGGGATGTGTTCTGACCGTTTTTTCCTTTCGGTCAAAGAAGTACAGTCGCATTTCTGGCAAATTCACCACAATCCCGCTGCGCTCTGCATCGGGCAAAATGTGGCGACTTGGAATAATCACTTCGGTGCCCTCGCCGGGCAGCCAGCGATCGACGTCGCGATTGGCATCGACAATTTCTTTTTGTCCAATGCTGTACTGACGTGCGATGTCGAGCAGGGTGTCCTCGTGATTGGCGCTAATAAATAGCGTTTCACCAACCAAGCCAACGTCGCTGGGTGGCATTGGGTGGGTGGTTGCATTTACTGCTAACGGCAGTGAAATGGCGAGATAAGTGAGGGTTCTTAACATATCTGGTTAATTGGTGTTTAGCGTCCCAGTGTAGGCACAGTTTATACGTTGTTTTGCAAAACACTTGAAGCGATTCGACGTGTGAGATGGTAAAGTTTCGCAAAGCGATCCCAATCATCATCGTCATCACTGCCGAGCGAGACTCACATTTGAGCGCTTGGCGACAGCACAGCGGATCATTACCACACATTAATCAGGATATTCATTGTGAAACGATTTTCTATCGCCACGCTGAGCCTTGCACTTTCTGCTGTTATGGCCGCAGGCAGTGCTAATGCATTGACGCTGCTCGATGCATTCGAGCGCGCCAAGCAAAATGATGCAAACTTTGCCGCCGCATTGGATCAGAACAGAGCGGCTCAAGAGACAATCAATATCGCCAAAGCGGCAAACGGCATCAATGCTTCTCTGAACGTGTCAGGTGGCGGCAACTACAACTTCGACTTGGAAACGGACAGCAGGACGTTATCGTCTCGCATTGGTGCGTCGAAATCGCTCTATAGTGCGGTGAATGATCTGCAGATTGAGCAGGCGAAACTATCAGTTGAGAAGGCGAATTTGTCTTTAGCCAGTGCTGAGCAGTCACTGATGTTCAAGGTGGCCGACGCATATGCGCAGCACCTCAAAGCCAGAGCACAGCTCAGCTCTGCGAAAGCGGAACGTCGCGCCATCGGGCAGCAGCTCTCTGTCACCCAGGCGCGCTATGAGACGGGCACTGCGGCAGCGGCAGATGTGTCTGATGCGCGTGCTCGCCGTGATCAATCCAAGGTCAAGGTGATCAGTGCTGAAATCCTAGTGGAGACTACCGCCTCTGCGCTTGCGCAGCTAATTGGTGGTCCTGTCAGTGATCTCAGCGAAGCCAAAGAAGGTTTCACAATTGACGAAATTGATGGCAGTTTGGACGTCTGGTTGGAAAAGGTTCAATCTAGAACCGACTTTATGGCGGCTCAATACGATGTGGAGATCGCTCAGCTTGACGTGGATTTGGCGGACAAAATTACTCATCCCACCGTCACATTAAACGGCAATATTAGCTCAAACTACAACGATACCACTGGACAGGTAATGGACTCGGCTGGCGTGACTGTGGATCTGCAGTGGGTCTTGTTGACCGGTGGACGCGCTCAAGCAGAACTGCGTAGGGCAATCAATTCGACTTCCGCAGCCGATAATCAAATGCGCTCTGTCTTAGATGCTGCGGAGCAGCAGGTGCGTCAAGCCTATCTGCGCTCTGAGGCGGACCGTGCCAACATCGCTGCGCTTCGATCTGCGCTTAATTCGGCTCGAATTGCACGCGATGCTGCCAAAGCGGGCTATGAAGTGGGGACACGTAGCTCACTTGAATTACTCAATGCCATGCAGTCTGTTTATGGTGCGCAAACTCAACTTAGCAATGCGCAGTATGATGCAATCATCAATCGCTTGGCGCTAGAGCAAAGTGTCGGTCAACTCGATGCGTCAGACCTTGCGAGCTTTTTGAACTAGAAAATATTTCAGACAGCACAAACAAAAAGCGGCCACTTGGGCCGCTTTTTTTACGAGTACAATTTTATTTGTACATCGACTTCTTAAACATACGGTCGAGGCGCTCAGTGTTGGCGTCGGCTTTCGCTTGCGCCGCCTGTGCAGCGTACTCAGCTTGCTGAGCAGAAGCTGCCGCAGCTTGTGCTGAAGCCGCAGCTTGTTGTGCTGCAGCCGTGGCTTCTGCAATCTGTGCTTCGAGTGACATCATCGCTTCGTTGTTGGTGTTGGCGCAGCCGGCCAAGACGACAAGTGATGCGACCGCAATTAATTTTTTCATAGTGGTTTCCCTCAAGGTTCAATAATGACTTTCATGCCTGGTCGAGCCAGACGTGCCAGTGTGTTGATTTGTTCATTGGTCAGTGCAACGCAGCCCTGAGTCCAATTGTATTGACGATGGATTTTGATATCTCCCCGGCCAAGGCCGTGGATGCCGATGTGCCCGCCCAAAGCGGTAGTTTGTGGCGGCACCTTACCTTGATCATGCGCTGTTTTGATATTTATCCAAGTGTTTTGGTCGATTATGCCGGCACGCAAGCCACGCGTCGCGTCTTCCATGTTTGGATAATTCAGTGCAATGAAAGTGTTGAATTTCGCACTCCCTCGTACTTGCGTAATACGATACTCCCCAGCAGGCGTAATGTCATCACCCATCGCAAGCTTGTCTTGTACCCCACGTAAACCAAACGCTACCTGATCAAATTGTTGAATAATTTGCCCATTATCGATGACGTAAACGCTGCTGTCGCGCTGGCTTACTTTGAGGTAGCGCTCGGCATGTGCTGGATTGATAAACAGCAATGCGAGCACAATAACGAGAAGGCGATTCATGGTGCTTTTGGTGAACAAGTTTGGCAATAGTTTAGCTGAGCTCACGCCAGTTTCTCGAAAAGTGACTGGATAAAAATTGCATTTGATCGCTTCGAATTCGTTTGCTGTTAATCAGTGCTAAATATTCCGCTCGGTTTGGACGGTAGGGCACTGCGAGCAATTGCATTCCAGCCTCCTCGGGTGTTTTGTTGCTTTTGATTTGGTTACAGCGTTTGCAGGCTGAAATCACATTGGTCCAATTGTGCTTGCCCCCTCGGGACACTGGCACAATGTGGTCGAGGGTAAGTTCTTTAAAACTCAATTGATCGCCGCAGTACATGCACAAGTGTTGATCGCGCATGAAGACCGTTCTGCGGCTGAGTGTCGGGGTGGTTTGGTGGCCACGATGGATGGTGCCCGTTGAGGCAATAATGCCCGGCAATTGCAGTTTGGTTTGCAAGCCGGTCATCCGGTTACGGCCACCGCAAATTTCCATAATGGGCTCGCCGATGCTCCACGCAATTTTGTCGCGGGCATACAGGCAGGCGGCATCTTCCCAATTTAGCCATTCGATGGGAGCGCCGCCGATATTAAGCCGAAGAATACTCAGTTTGCTCTGGTTCATTCAGTTCGCCTCCCATGCCAATGGTGTCTAAATTTTTAGCACAGGTCAATTGACAGAGTATGACAGCGAGGCAAGTAGGGATTGATTCAAGGCAAAAAAACAGCTTACTCGCTGGCAAGCTGCGGATCAGCAACTAGGCTATTACGTCAGAATGATTAAATTAGAGAAACAACTTAACACGCCGTTGTGGACGCTGATGCCAAGCCTGATCATTTTGGGCTATTTGGGATTGGCCTATCCGCAGTGGTGGCTTGAGCGACACTTGGTCTGGCTGTGGATTCTTGGGTTTGCGGCTCTAGCATCATGTTTAATTTGGGAAAGATCGGGGCCGCGCAAGTTAATGACCGATTTGAGACTTCTGCTAACCACGCCTCGCCTCGATGTGATTTCGTTGTTGACCCAGTTGTTGCACCTCGCCGAGATCTCGCGCCGCGCTGGCCTGAGTAAGATGTCTGAACTCAAAGCAAACTGGCGACCGCTGCAAGATGCTGGGGTATTTATCGCTGCGGCGACCCCGACCGATGAAATTCGCGAGCATCGGCAGCGCTTGATTTCGCAAAATCAGCAGCGCTTTGACGATGTGTTCCGTCGATTGGCAGAAGTGGCGTTGATGATTGCGATCGCAGGCACGCTGTTTGAAGTGGGGGCGGATAGAATTGAAGGGCGCAGCGATTTGGCCTTTATCGAGCACTGGGTGTGGGTGATGCCAATTTTGGCGCTTTATATCATGGCAAAAAT
This sequence comes from Gammaproteobacteria bacterium, assembly GCA_013373515.1. GTDB lineage: Bacteria > Pseudomonadota > Gammaproteobacteria > JABXHR01 > JABXHR01 > JABXHR01. The sequence continues at coordinate 27,043 of JABXHR010000030.1, forward strand.
TGCGCTGGCCAACGAAAATCTGGCCATTGAGCTGACCTATGAGGCGACCGAGTCTTTGCTTAAGAACAACTCCAGTGCTGCTGTGTTCCAAGCGCTAATCCCCATTTTGCCCAAGCGGACGCATCGAAAGTTTGTGTCGCTTTATTCTGAGTTGGTTGCATTGGAGCAGGGCCATGTTTAGGTCGCGTTCGGTCGAAATCGAGTTTCCGACAGAGCCACTGCGTCGGTATTTTCGGATACCAACGGCGATTGGATTGGCCCCAATGGCAGAACTCGATGGAGAGTTTGTCGATGTGGTGGATTTTGGTGCGGGTGGTGTTTCGCTATTTGGCGAGGGGCACACCGACGAGCAAGCGTATTCGTTTTTAATGGCATTGGACGATGGGCCCACCATCGCCTGCCAAGTGCGCAAGGTCGAGGAGTCTGATGGATTTAGCCGATACTGCTTTGTCGATTTGTCGGCGCAAGATCGTGAGACGCTGCATCTGTATGTGCTGGAGTGCCAAAAAGTGTTAATCAATCATTTACAATATCGGGCTGTTCACGAGCATTTGCTGCCCTAGGTACAGTCTTAATCATGTCAAACTTGGTGTTGTCTCGCCTCAATCAAGCGGTCGCTTCTGGGAATCTGGTTGCTGACTCCGCACAGAGTCAATTGGCGCAGTGTTTGGATGCGCTATACACCCGCTTAGTTGCGCCAGTTGCGCCTTTGTCAATGTGGCAAAAATTGCGAGGTGTCAAGCCTGAGACCGTTAAAGGCCTTTATATCCAGGGCGAAGTTGGTCGAGGTAAAACACTGCTATGCGACTGGTTTATCGAGGCTTATCGCGATGAACTGGCCATTGAACGCCAGCATTTTCATCGCTTTATGGAAAGCATTCACAACGAGCTTCGCCTGCTGGGTAACGTTGCTGATCCACTGCCAAAGATTTCGCAAAAGTGGGCGTCGTCGGTCAAGCTATTGGTGCTCGATGAGATGCAAGTCAATGACATCACCGATGCAATGTTGATGGCGGGACTGTTTGAGTGTTTGTTTGACGCCGGTGTGGTGCTACTGACCACCAGTAATTTGTTACCCAATCAGCTCTATCGCAACGGTCTGCAACGCGAGCGTTTTTTGCCTTGTATTGCATTGTTTGAATCACAATGCGAGGTGCATCAACTCGGCGATGGTGACGATTATCGGCGCCGGGCTTTGGTACAAGCGGGTGTGAGCATTGTTGGGGATAATGCTGCGATTGCCGAGTTTGCAGCGCAGAGTTTCGAGGGGCTATCAAACGTCAAACCCACGCCTTCGAGCATTGAATTATTTAACCGAACGCTTGCCTGCCAAGGCGTCTCAAATCAAGCCATTTACTTTCGCTTTGAGCAGATCTGCAAAGGTCAGCGTGCGGCGAAAGACTATGTTGAGTTGGCGATGATTTATCCGACATTGATTTTGGCACCAGTGTCGCCGATGACCGATTCGGAGCTAGATCCGTTGCGACGCTTTATCAATCTCGTCGATTCGCTGTACGATCATGGCAGCAAACTTGTGATTGGTAGTACCGTGCCGATTGATCAGCTTTATCAGGGTGAGCGGATGGCGTTTGAGTTCCAGCGCTGTTTGAGTCGTTTGGTTGAAATGCAGAGCGAAGATTATTTGCATCGCTCACACCGTAGTTGAGGAAGCTTATGTTTACACCGTTTTCAAATGAAGGGCGATTTAGCCTGATTGCTGGCCCTTGTGTGGTTGAGTCAGAGGCGCTGGTGATGCAGATCGCCGAGCACATGGTGACGTTGTGCCAGTCGCTCGGGATCAATTATGTGTTCAAAGCGAGCTACGACAAAGCTAACCGCACCAGTGCCAGTGCATTTCGTGGGCCGGGTATCGAGTCGGGGCTGCGCATTTTGGAAAAGGTTCGTGACACTTACCAAGTCCCCGTGCTGACCGATGTGCATGAGGATTCTCCGCTCGATGAAGTCGCCTCGGTGGTCGATGTGCTACAAACGCCGGCGTTTTTGGTTCGCCAGACCAACTTTATCCAAAATGTCGCTCGTCAGGGTAAGCCGATGAATGTCAAAAAAGGGCAGTTTCAAGCACCTTGGGACATGCCGCCGGTGGTTGAAAAATGCCGCGCGGTAGGCAATGACCAAGTCATGCTTTGCGATAGAGGCACATCCTTTGGCTACAACACACTGATCAGCGATATGCGTGGGCTCGAGATCATGAAGCAAACTGGCTGCCCAGTGGTATTTGATGCGACGCACTCGGTACAGCAGCCGGGTGGCCAAGGCACGTCAAGCGGTGGGCAGCGTGAGTTTGTGCCCACATTGGCACGTGCTGCGGTGGCCGTCGGGGTGGCAGGCGTGTTTATGGAGACGCATCCCGATCCGGACAGCGCGCTTTCAGATGGCCCAAATATGGTGCCATTGGCTGACGTCGAAGCGTTACTGCGTACCCTGGTTGCTATCGATCAAGCGGTTAAGCCCTAACGCCCACTCGCCGCAAAGAATACGGTATCGACATAGTTTGCGATGCCGTTGAGCAGCATCTGCACTGCGAGTAGAAGCAGCAACATTCCCATGAGTCGCTCCAGCGCACGAACAAAGCGGGTGCCAAGGCGATCGACAAAGTAGGGTGAGGCGACAACGATCGCCGTGCTTAGTCCCCATGCCATCAATAGCGCGACGAGTGTTCCCGCGAGCCCAAGGTGACTGCCAGAGCTTTGGACCATTACCACTGCCATGGCAGATGGGCCTGCGATCATGGGGATGGCAATGGGCACAATCATCGGGTCTTCAAATTCTTCTTCTTCATTGAGTTGGCGACGTCCGGGAAATACCATTTGAATGGCGATGACCAGCAACAGTGTGCCACCGGCGATGTTGAGGCTCGACGAGCTAAGACCCAGTGTGTCCATCACTTTTTCACCGCCGATGGTGAAAAGCCCAAGGATGATCAGACCGATCACCGACTCGCGCAATAGGGTAAGTGCGCGTTGCTTTGGTGGCTGCGCTTTTAGGAGCGCGTTAAACACCGGAATGTTGCCAAACGGGTCGACAATGAAAAACAGCACCACAGCGGCAGCGCTAATGGCGGCCCAATCGAATATCATCATTTCGGTAAGTCTCGCAATAACAGGCTAAAGTCGTCGACTTGGGCTTCAACATGAATGGGAATGGTGACCACGTGGCCGGAGCCCTTGGCGTCGGTGATGGATTCGCCTTTGGCGTTGGTCATTGCATCGACGGTAAATCGATGATTGCCTGCCGGCGTCATCAACTCGACCGTATCGCCGACGCAGAATTTGTTTTTTACGGCGATGGTGATGCTGGTGTCTGTGTGCGCAGAAATATCGCCCACATACTGCTGGCGAGTTGGGGTAGAGGCCCCTTTCTCGTAGTTTTGGTATTCCTCGGGCAGGTGGCGTCGGTAGAAGCCCTCGGTGTAGCCACGATTGGCCAGCGATTCGAGCTCATCCATCAGCCGCATATCGAAGGGGCGACCCGCAACGGCATCATCAATGGCTTTTCGATAGGCTTGTGTGGTGCGTGCCACGTAGAAATAGGTTTTGGTGCGGCCCTCAATTTTTAAGGAATCCATGCCCATCTTGGTGAGCGCCTCGACGTGCTGTACGGCGCGAAGATCTTTTGAGTTCATGATGTAGGTGCCGTGCTCGTCTTCGTACGCGGGCATTAACTCACCGGGGCGGGTTTCTTCTTCGAGCAGGACAGGCGCGACTTCATCAAGATCGTTCGCAGCGTTGCCGGGGCTCCATAGCGCTGCGTTAGCTTGTGTGGTTGCCTCGGCGTTGGCGGCGGCGACTTTGACCAAATCGCCGCTGTCGTCAGTATCGGTTTGATGGACGTCGTACTTCCAGCGGCAGGTGTTGGTGCACGTGCCTTGGTTAGGATCGCGATGGCTCATGTAACCCGACAGCAGGCAGCGGCCAGAGTAGGCGATACACAAGGCACCATGAACGAACACTTCCAGCTCCATCTCGGGCACATTGGCTTTGATCTCCGCGATCTCTTCGAGTGACAGTTCGCGAGATAGGATGACGCGGCTTAGCCCCATGCGCCGCCAAAATTCGACCGAGGCATAGTTGACCGCATTGGCCTGCACCGAGAGATGCACCGGCATATCTGGCCAACGGTCGCGCACCATCATGATCAGACCGGGGTCACTCATAATGAGCGCGTCCGGGTTCATGTCGATGACTGGCTCTAAATCGCGCAGGTAGGTTTTGATTTTGGCGTTGTGCGGGTTGATGTTGGAGGCGAGGTAGAATTTTTTGCCCAACGCATGCGCTTCGGCGATGGCATCGGCAATGACTTCGTGCTTGCTAAATTCATTGTTGCGCACGCGCAGTGAATAGCGAGGCTGGCCAGCGTAGACTGCATCTGCACCATAGGCGAAGGCAAAACGCATGTTTTTTCGACTGCCTGCAGGCGCGAGGAGTTCGGGGATTTTGACCATGAGCAACGAAGTGGAATGAAAAGCCACATAGTATACGACTGAGGGCGGTTTACAGCCAGATGTAGCGAGAGATCAGTGCTGTGCTAGACAGCGCTGAACTGAGTAGACCATGGCGCATATTCAATCGATTGGGCAAACAGCATCAACTGAGCCGCAGGGAGACCAGTGGCGAGGTGTGGGCCTTCAAAATAGTCTATGCCTGCATCGATTAGCTGTTGCAGCTCTTGCTGATTGCGGATGCCTGTGGCCATCAAATCTCGCCCTGCGGATTTGACCGTACGGATTTTGTTGAGGTCGCACTTCTCCCACTGGTCTCTGGTGAGTACCGTGGTTTTAGGCACAGGAAGTTTTGTGCTGGGCAGCTCGAAGCCAATATCACTCGGCTCACAGGTTCGTGGTTCTAACGACAGCATCAGTGGATAGGGCATTTTGATGGCATGGTCATCAAGTAGTGCAGCGACTTGGTATCGATCGGTTAGATCCTCATGCACACTGATCCATACGTGCATCGGCGGCAGCTCATGGGTCATGGTCATCAGCGATCGCTGCGCTTGGGTCAGTAAGTAATAATCCAGCTCGTGAACCATTTTGAGCGTGATGCAGGCTTGGGTCAGCATGTCGAGCGGCTTTAGCCCGTCTGCCCCTTTGAGAAAGAGTTCGGTTTTGGTAATCACCCATTTGCCGTTGCGATCAATGACAGGGGTATAGCGAAACTCCATTCTAGCGGGCACTAGCCACTGCATGACGATTTGGCGAGCCATCGACTCATTCATGCTAGGAATCTCGGACTCTGTGACTGTCCAGCGTGCTATGGGGTTATTTTTGTTGCGTTGACTCAGCATAATCGCTGCTGCGCACACCACATAGATTGCGCAAATCGCAACGGCGACCTTCGGGTTGAGGCCAGAAGTCAATAACGCCGCACCAAGCATTCCCAAACCAAACATGGCAACAAATGGCCCACGTTTTGACAATGGCGTCAGTTGCTCGGGTTGGCATTCGGATTTGGCGGGTGTGTAGCGCGCTAGGAGAATCATGCGATTCTCCAGCGAATTTAAATCGAAATGGTACATTTTGTCTCGCTGCCTGGGTTCATTCCCTTAAACCTTCAGAAGGGACATCGGCAGCGAGTTCAAAATGTTAAGTCGGTCACGCTTTTGCGCGAGAGTTTCTTTTGCGTTCGTTTTCGGTGAGGTGCTTTTTGCGCACACGAATTGACTCTGGTGTCACTTCAACCAGTTCATCGTCATCGATAAACTCGAGCGCTTGCTCCAATGTCATTCGAATTGCAGGGGTGAGGATTAGGTTCTCGTCAGTACCCGCTGCGCGAATATTGGTCAGCTGCTTGGCTTTCAGCGGGTTGACTGTAAGATCGTTGTCACGTGCATGGATGCCGATCACTTGGCCTTCATACACCTCGTCGGCATGACCAACAAACAAGCGGCCACGCTCTTGGAGGTTAAATAGCGCATAGGCCAATGCTTTGCCAGTGGCCATCGAGATGATGGCGCCGTTGTTGCGTTGGCCGATGGCATCGGCCGATAGCGGGCCGTAGTGATCAAAGCTATGGAACATCAAACCAGAGCCAGAGGTCATGGTCAAAAAGTCGGTTCTAAAGCCAATCAAGCCACGTGCTGGAATAATGTACTCGATCCGAACGCGGCCGCGATCGTCTTGTTCCATGTTTTGCAATTCGCCGCGACGCAGACCAATAGACTCCATGATTGCGCCTTGATGTTCGAGTTCAACGTCGATAACCAAGTGCTCATAAGGTTCTTGTTTTTCACCGTCGATTTCGCGTATCACGACTTGTGGGCGCCCTACCGCGATTTCGAAGCCTTCACGGCGCATATTTTCGAGCAGCACGGACAAATGAAGCTCGCCACGGCCTGAGACGCGGAAACTTTCGTTGTCGGCACTGTTCTCAACGCGCAGTGCGACGTTGGTGAGCAGCTCTTGCTGCAAGCGGTCATGAATATTGCGTGAGGTGACGTATTTACCTTCTTTGCCTGAGAATGGCGAAGTGTTGGCCATAAACGTCATGCTAATCGTCGGTTCATCTACTGCCATCGGTGGAAGGCCTTCGACGTTTTCGACATTACAGAGGGTGTCGGAGATAAATAGCTCATCCATCCCTGTGATCGCCACAATATCGCCCGCTTGAGCATGGTCCACTTGCACGCGATCGAGGCCGTGGAAGCCATAAATGTTGAGGATGCGGCCACTGCGCACCTTACCATCGCGATCGACGACCTTGACGGCGGTATTGGTTTTGACTTCGCCGCGCTTGATGCGGCCGATGCCAATCAGGCCTTGGTAGCTGTTGTAGTCTAACTGCGAAACTTGCATCTGAAACGGGCCGTCAGCATCGACGTCTGGTGAGTTCACGCGCTCGACGATCGCTTCAAATAGCGGATCCATGGTGTCTGAGGCAATGCTCGGATCTGTGGTGGCAAAGCCATTGATGGCCGAGGCATAAATCACAGGAAAGTCTAGCTGCTCGTCGGTTGCGCCGAGTTTGTCGAATAGGTCGAAGGTTTGATCGAGTACCCAGTCTGGACGTGCACCGTCGCGGTCAATTTTGTTGATGACGACGATTGGCTTGAAACCCATATCAAAGGCCTTTTGGGTCACAAAACGTGTTTGTGGCATTGGGCCATCAACCGCGTCGACCAACAGTAGCACCGAGTCAACCATCGATAATACGCGCTCAACTTCGCCGCCGAAGTCGGCGTGTCCTGGGGTGTCAACAATATTGATTCGATAGTCATTCCAGCGAATCGCCGTGTTTTTCGCCAAAATGGTGATGCCGCGCTCTTTTTCGAGTGCGTTTGAGTCCATCACGCGC
>JABXHR010000013.1 GCA_013373515.1 Gammaproteobacteria bacterium
ACGCCGCAGAAGCCATAGTCTTTTGAGGGGTCATGCGCTGGGCGGATTTCGAGCGCCATTTGGTGATTGGCACCCAGATCAATGGTTTGCACATTGCGCCGCTCGCGCAATTTCCAAAAGTGGATTTGATGGCCATATTTGTTGGACAGAAGGTCTTCCGCGACGATTCCGTTTTCGAATTGCGGTGGCAAGCCCCACTCGGAACTGACCATATAGTCGCGCGGCAGGTTCCACCAAAAGTCATAGTGTTTGTCTTGTTTGCCTCGGTCCATTTCATAGCGACCAAGTACGTCGAAAGTCTCACAGTCGAGGATAAAAATCCCCGGCGGGCCGTCAGTACCGTCCTCGCCACCGCCGCCAAGCGTAGAGACATAGATGCCCTCAGGGCCGCAGTGAATGGTGTGCGGTCTTGAGTACCCAGTTTTTTCAAAAATCTCTTCAGGCTCAATGATTTTGTGAATTTTCGCTGCCAGCGGTTCTTTGACATCAATCACATAGATTCGCGACGAACGGATACCGGGAATAATCAGATAGCGACGCTCTAGGAACGCATGACCGGTTAGCGGCGACAGTGCTGAGGAACACGCGTTCCAGCCAAAGTGATGAAATTCGTCTCCTTTGTTGGGCATGATCAGCTGATGCACAATTTGCGAATAGGTGGCAGAGTTTGGATCGACATCGACCACCGCAAGCCCATCTGGCTGACTGCCATCTGGGCTGAGCATAAGCGTAAACGCGAGTTTTTCGGTGGGGGCTTCCATCGCCATCTTGGCGGTGGGGTAAAACGTCGGATCGGTTTTTAAGCGCATGATTCTCCTCCATGAAATATTGTTTCATTTGAAACAAATCAACTTCATAGTAGGCACATATATCTGTATCAGGTTATCCACTAGCGACCTGAAATTCGCGCATATCACCGCCGACGCAATCGGCCCAAGTTTACAGCTAGGATTGTTTTTCAAATGCCGGTACGTCATCAGGCAATTGCAGCCAACTTTGCTTTTGGCTCACCCATAAATGTGCTTGTGGGGCAAAGAGATCCTGTACCGCTGGGTCGACAGGTTTGAGTTTCAGTTTGACTGTTGAGGCGTCATCTGGGTTGAAGTGATAAATACGGTTACCACAGCCTGGACAAAACTTCGCATGATTGCGATTGCCACTGTCCGAGCTGCGGCCCCATTCCACCATTTCGCCTGAGAATTCAATGTTCTCTGCAGGAATAATGGCCGTGACACTATATGGCGCGGTGGCCAGCTTCTGGCACTCAGTACAATGACACGCAAATACTTTTAGTGGTGCCGCCTTCAAGCGGTAGCTCACTTGGCCACACTGACAAGACGCCTCAATTGGGAACGCCATAACAAACTCCTTCGATGATGTGTTGTTTTAACGCGTTAAGTTTACGCATCGTTCAATGCAGGCACCCACGTAAACGCGTCATCAGCCCACCTTAGTTGGTAGTGGGCTCGAAATGGGTGAGCGTCAAATTTCGCTGTAAATCTTCGTAGACCACCGCTTGATAGGTGTTGCCGTCCGACATCAGCAAGGTAAACCGGTAATTGGTTCCTGCGACCACTTGGCGCTCAACTTTGATCACTCGAGTGACTTCCAACTGATGCCCCGACCGCAATGCATTGATCAAAAAGGCTTGGATTGACGCCACCGCCGAATCCGACACTGCGACCTCAGAGAAACCGCCGACGATCTGCCCCTCAACGCCCGCTTGATCCATTTGCGTCTCAGCGCAACCGAACACGAATGTGAGCATCATTACTGGGATAAATTTACACATTCAAACACTCCAATTGCAGCATGGTTATCCACATTAAACCCCATCAAACTGGAACTTTAAGCGCTGGATGCGTCTGACAAGACGACGTTTCACCGATCAGTCTTGAAACCCGTCTGACCCATCAAGCCAATCGCCAGTGTTCATAAGTTCATGCAAAATCTCAGCGATACCGACGTCGCCATTTTGCAATGTTTTCTAAAATACATAATGTTTGCCACACCGCGCGAATTTTCCGTCGACGCCAAAGGCGGCCGGGATCTCTTTACCAATAACCTTGCCTGCGGCAATTGCCTCAAAGCGCTCAAATAAATCGGTCAGATAGTCTGTCGCCTTCGCTTCACCAAAGTGATCTAAGCTATACAAATAAATTTCATCTAGCGCTTTTTGAGCTGCCCTTGAAACCCTGTATTGCCCGGTCATGGTGTCCGCTTGAGGTTCCGCGCTATCACAGACTCTGCCGACAAAGCGGTGTAGTTGCTATCCGGCTCGGCAAATGCACTTTGCAGCGCTAACTGCTTCGCTCTAAAGGTCGCCTCTTCCAGCGCGCGCTTATCGCGGCGAATCAGATCTCGAACATATTCGGAAGCATTATCGTAATCGCCCATGTCGCCGATGCGGCCACAAAGGCCTGAAGGCCACCACCAATTCGGACATTGAGCGTGGTTGCTTTTGACATGACTAACCCCCTAGCGTGAAATGCAGTCTGCCACTTGCGAACAATATTAAAGCATATTAAAGCGATTTCTTATGATGCATGAGAAGTGCTCTGATTGAGCACTTCCTAAATGAGGGTTTAATCGTTCGCGTGCAATGCCGTATTCAATCCACCCCAAGACGCGCCTTCGGTCATCACTGCCTGTACTTCGCCTGTGATGGAATGACGACGGAACAAGAGATTACTCTGACCGCTTAGATCGCGTGCCGAGACAATGCTGCCGTCAGGCATTTTGACCTTGGTGCCCGCCGTAATATACAAACCCGCCTCGACAATGCAGTGATCGCCAAGCGAAATACCAAGCCCGGCATTGGCGCCCAATAGGCACTTCTTGCCAATCTTGATCACCTGCTTACCGCCGCCCGATAGCGTACCCATAATCGAAGCCCCGCCACCAATGTCAGAGCCATCATCGACCACGACAGAGGCCGAGATGCGGCCTTCAACCATAGAATGGCCCAGCGTGCCCGCGTTGAAGTTGACGAAGCCCTCGTGCATCACCGTGGTGCCGCTAGCCAAGTGCGCGCCCAAGCGAACTCGATTGGCATTAGCAATACGCACACCCTCTGGGATGACGTAATCGCTCATGCGCGGGAATTTATCCACCGATTGCACGCCGAGCTGGTGATCGTGCTCAGAGACTAGGCCCTTGAGTTTCTCGACATTGCCCGGCAATACTGGACCTGCGGTCGTCCACGCCACATTGGTCAGGAGGCCAAACACGCCATCGAGGTTGATTTCATTGGGGCGAACTTGGCATTCAGACAGCAGATGCAGGCGCAAATACGCATCTTCCAAAGAAGCGGGCGCTTCGTCGGTGTCGATGTCAACTTCGACAAAATCCGAGCGAATCATGCCCACTTTCTGCGCCAAACAGCTGCGCGCGATTTTCTCGTTGCTACGTGGAAACCATGTATCGAGCGCCGTGCCCGTGGCGACATCGAGATAACGATGCCCAACTCTTGCGACCTTCATAAATCGACTACCCATTGATAAAACCCCAAACCATAACGCATTGTTCAGAGGCATGCGAGCGTGAATTTACAGCCGCGTAGAGCCACATCGCCGCACAGGTAAACAAGACCACAAACCACTCGGCGTTTCGTCGTTGCCCGCAGGTTCTCGACGGGTCAGCCAAGCACTATCATCGGTGGCCGACAAGGCAGAGATTAATGCTGCAAAAAGAACTTTTGCAAAGGCACAAGCGGTGCAGGGTCACCAAGCCAGCGTGTTTGGAATATAAACCCGACCATCCGCCAGCTTGCGCGCGGTCCGCAG
>JABXHR010000243.1 GCA_013373515.1 Gammaproteobacteria bacterium
ACCGATCATTGAATCGTAGTTTGGTGGCACCGTGTAGCCATCGTAGACGTGTGAATCGACGCGTACACCCAAGCCGCCCGCAGGGTGATAGTTTTCGATTTTGCCTGGGCTTGGCATAAAGGTATCGGGGTCTTCGGCGTTGATCCGGCACTCGAAAGCGTGTCCACGGATGACAACATCTTCTTGTTTGATCGCCAGAGGCAGGCCCGCTGCAATTTCGATTTGTTGGCGCACGATGTCAATATCGGTGATGGCTTCCGTCACAGGGTGCTCGACTTGAACGCGCGTGTTCATCTCGATGAAGTAAAACTCACCATCTTGGAACAAGAACTCGAATGTGCCCGCACCGCGGTAGCCCATTTTGACGCAGGCATCGGCGCAACGTTCGCCGATTTTCTTGCGCATTTCTTCGGTGATGCCCGGCGCTGGCGCTTCTTCGACGACCTTTTGGTGACGGCGCTGCATAGAGCAATCACGCTCGCCGAGGTGGATCGCGTTACCGTGGGTGTCGGCCAAAACTTGAAATTCGATATGGCGTGGTCGCTCGAGGAACTTTTCCATGTACACGACTGGGTTATTGAAAGCAGCTTTGGCCTCTGCCTGTGTCAGTTCGATCGAGCTGAGGAGGTCTTCTTCGTTGCGCACAACGCGCATGCCGCGACCACCACCGCCACCGGCGGCTTTGATCATCACTGGGTAGCCGATGCGACGCGCAATTTCGATATTGAGCGCAGGGTCTGGGCCGAGTGGGCCGTCAGAGCCCGGAACACAGGGAACACCTGCTTCTTTCATCGCTTTGATGGCTTCGACTTTGTCGCCCATTGTGCGAATGACATCGGCAGTCGGGCCAATAAAGGCAAAGCCTGAAGACTCAACGCGCTCCGAGAATTCGGCATTTTCTGATAGAAAACCGTATCCGGGGTGGATGGCTTCTGCGCCGGTGATTTCGGCCGCGGCGATAATTGATGGCACGTTCATATAGCTTTTGTCTGAGGCCGCTGGGCCAATGCAGACGGCCTCGTCGGCCAATCTGACGTGCTTTAGGTTTCTGTCGACAGAGGAATACACCGCGACGGTTTTTATTCCCAGATCTCGGCAGCAACGCATGATGCGTAGTGCGATTTCGCCTCGGTTCGCAATAAGAATTTTGCTAAACATGGCGGATTACTCGATCACAAAGAGGGGTTGGTCGAATTCGACAGGTTCACCGTCGTCCACTAACACCTGTACTACTTTTCCAGAGAAATCACTTTCGATTTGGTTGAGGATCTTCATCGCCTCAATGATGCAAATTGTCTGGCCTTCGCGCACGTTTTGTCCCACTTCGACAAAGGGTGTGCCCCCCGGTGAAGACGCGCGATAAAAGGTGCCGACCATTGGCGATTTTACAATTTTGCCACTGAGCTCTGGCTCGGCCGGTGCTGCGGCTGGCGCCGGTGCAGCTGGCGCGGCAACAGGCGCTGCTGGAGCAGCCATGATCGGCGCGGGTGCAACGGCTGCAGCGCTTGCGACTGCACGGGTGATGCGGACAGAATCGTCACCTTCGGTGATTTCGATCTCTGCGACGCCAGTTTGATCGAGCAGGTCGATCAATTTTTTAATTTTACGGATGTCCATTTGTCAGGCTCCTAGTGTGTTCGGCACCCACTACGGCATGGGTGATGGTTAATCGCCAGCGCGAATTTATAAGTATGCTTTGCTAGAAATGTCGATCAGACAATTGATTAACTAAATTGGATCGGTTAAGGACGCAATTGTGCAAGATATTCGAAAATTAGTCCAATTTTTGCGCGATTTCCGACCTTTTCGAAGCACGATAGCGTTTTGTCGCTAGCCGCGGCGCAGTGAGTGAACGTTGGCTGCGTTGGGTTTTTCTTGCACTGTGGGAAGTTCGGAGGCAGGCAAAACGCCCTTGTTGCTGATCAACCAGCGACTGAAGTCTTGGGCGGGCATGGGGCGGGCGATGTGGAAGCCTTGGCCAATGTCACAACCCATTTTGAGAAGGGTTTGCAGGGCAGCTTCGTCTTCAATGCCTTCGGCGACCAATTTGAGTCCAAAGTGTTTGCCAAGGCGGACAACGGCCGAGCTGATGGCACGGTCGTTTGAATCGGAGGTGACATTGCGTACGAAGGCTTGGTCGATTTTGAGCGTTTGTACGGGGAACTGTTTAAGGTAACTCAAAGATGAATAGCCAGTGCCAAAATCATCGATGGCCAGTGTCGCGCCAGTATCGCGCATTTCCTGAAGCAATCGGATGGTGCGCTGTGGGTCATGCATGACCGCGCTTTCAGTGATCTCAAGCTCAAGTTGACCCGGGCGTTCGAGGTATTTCTTTTGGGCTTTGCGAATGGTTTCCACAAGCTCTGGCGCTTGGAATTGTACTGCCGAGATATTTACGGCGATTTGTAGACCGCGAAGACCGACTTTATTCCAGACGGCGATTTGGCGTGCGGTTGACTCGATGATCCAGTTGCCAATCGGCACGATCAGGCCTGACTCCTCAACGGCAGGGATAAACAAATCGGGACGCACCATGCCACGCAGTGGGTGTACCCAGCGTATCAGCGCTTCGGCACCGATCACACGTCGGGTGCGCAGATCGATTTTGGGTTGGTAGTAGAGCACAAACTCGCCGCGCTGTAGCGCACGCTCTAGGTCGTCCGCCAATTCAACACGCTCGCGGATGCGACGCTTCATGTCGGCGTTGAATTGCTCCATGGAGTTGTTGCCATGCTGTTTGGCCTCTTGTAATGCATAGGTGGCATTGCTTAAGAGTTCGTCGACGGTGAGGCCATCATCGGGGTGCTTGGCCGCGCCGCAGCAGCCGGTGACTTGAACAACGGTGCCGCGCGCGTTGATGCGTTCGGAAACCAATTTCAGCATGTCTAGGCCAATTGAGCGCAGACGACGATCATTGAGTGGTTCGTTGATTAGGATGGCGAAATTGTCGCTCTCGGTGCGCGCGACAAGGTGCGCTTGGTATTCATTGCGCAAGCGTCTGCCGAGCTCAATGAGTACTGCATCGCCAATGCGCTGTCCAAACAGATCGTTAAAGACTTTAAAGCCATCAAGATTGATGACAAGCACGCAGCATCCGCCGCCACGGCTGCGGTTTTCCATAATTGTGCGCTGAAGTTCGCGCTTGAACATGGTGCGGTTGGGGAGGTCGGTCAGGCCGTCGTGCATTGCAAGGTGCTCGAGCTCTTGCGCTTGGCGCTGCACTTCGGCCTCAGAGGCCACGTGTACACGAATGAGGTGGCTAAATTCGTTGGAGAGTTTTTCGATGTCGCCATTTTGAGGTGCGTCGATTTTAATTTCGCGATTGGCGCCAATATGGCGAATCTCACGAACCGCTTGAATCAGTTTGCGCAGTGGCACCGATTGGGTGTGCGTCATGCCGAATTTTGCTGCAAAGGCGGCGACCACGATGATAACGATGGCTGCGATTAGTGCAATCAATCGGAATGTGTTGTGCTTGCTGACAATGTCGTTGGCATCGATGGCCACCAGAACCATCCGGGTGCCTTGAGGGGCATTGACCTTCCAAAGCGCGATCAAGTCACCCTCGATGAGTTTGGGTGATTGTGCGTTGGTGGGCGATTCGAGCACCGCGGTGCCACGGCGTTTGAGCAGCTGACCGCGATTGTCGTAGACCGAGACACCATTGACACCCTCGATATTCAGCGCTTTGAGTGCCAATACGCCATCGTCGGTTGCGATGTTGTTTTTGAGTAAGCTCGATTTTTCGTTAGAGCGCTCTAGCAAGAGGTCACTGAGGATGTGACGATCCAGCGCGACGAGACCAATTAACAGGCAAAACAACACCGACGCCGCAACGAGAATCGCTGTGCGTGATTCGGCATTCAGTTTGCTCAATAGGGTCAATTTCGTCGTCCTTTCTTATCATTATTGCAGCGGCAGGTGATTTAATTGTTTTAGCTCACTACGATAACCAGCAACGAGGTCGTGCACGTTTTGTGACTAGTGTAGTTTATTTTTCTGTGCTTTTGCTTAACGACCTTTACGCTTGGCAATAAAAAAGGCGCACCGTAGTGCGCCTCTCGACTAGCAGGGTAGCAATTACATCATGCCGCCCATACCACCCATACCACCCATGTCTGGCGCGGCGGCAGCTTCTTTAGGAAGTTCTGCAACCATTGCCTCAGTGGTGATCATCAGTGCTGCGACCGACGCTGCGTTTTGCAGTGCCAAACGAGTCACTTTGGTTGGGTCGATAATGCCCATCTCGAACATGTCGCCATATTCGC
>JABXHR010000142.1 GCA_013373515.1 Gammaproteobacteria bacterium
CCTTGAACGAGCTGACCAATGTCACAGACCTACGAAGCCCTCAAGCACTTCATTACAAGCACTATGCAGACTTCGCACATATACCAACCTGCGATGCTGGCAAAGCTTCTACAGAGCTCAGGAGAAGCCAGCTTAGAGGTTATTGCACGGCACTTGCTCGCTTATGACGATTCTCAAGTTGAGTATTACGAGGAGCGTGTGAAGGCAATGGTTGGCGAGGTGCTGACCAAAAACCACGGCATAACGGAGAAGATCAAAGAAGGGCGAAGCATCACGGGTTACAGGCTTGTTGGCTTTAATGAACTATCACAAGGTGAGGTTGATGAGCTTATAGACCTGTGTGCTTCCAAGTTGGATCAAGAGTTAGCCCGTAATAGGTTTAAGCATCGTAACTTCAGACGCTCGCCAATCTCAGGCTCTACACGCTTCAACGTTCTAAAGAGGGCTAAGCATCGTTGTGAGCTATGTGGTGTCTCTGCAGACGACAGGGCATTGGACGTGGATCATATCCTACCCAAGAGTAAAGGTGGCTCTGATGACGAGTCTAACCTGCAAGCTCTATGCTCACTGTGCAATCAGAATAAAGGCAACAGAGACAGCGAAGACTTCAGAGACATTAAAAATGCATATGCTGAGCGTGATAGCTCCTGTGTTTTCTGCAACGAAGCGCCAGCAAGAGCGATAGCAGAGAATGAATTAGCTCTAGCGTTCCTAGATTCCTATCCAGTCACTGACGGGCATACACTAATCATTCCCAAGCGCCATGTAGCTGACTATTTTGACCTCTATCAACCTGAGCTTAATGCTATTCAGCAGCTTATGAGGCTGCGTAAAGAAGAACTGCAGAGGGCTGATAAGGCCATCACAGGCTTTAACGTGGGCGTTAATGCTGGGCAGTCAGCAGGGCAGACGGTGTTCCATTGTCACATCCATCTGATACCAAGAAGGGATGGTGACGTTGAAGAGCCAAGAGGTGGTGTCAGAGGTGTCATTCCAAGTATGCAAATTTACTGAAATGCTATGAGGCAACTAATTTACATTCGCTCAATATCTTTCAACTTGTTGTAAATCTCGTGGTTTACACCGAACAGAGCTAAAAGTACTAGCCCCGCACTCCAATTGGCCGCTGTTGGACTGAAGCCGCCGCCAATTTCGTAAGCCACATAGGCAAATGCAACAGGCATCACAAAAAACGGCACTAACCTGATGAAAGGAATCATCGTCATTGCATATAACGCAAATGCAGCCACTAAGCCCCACCACCAATCGGGCAACATTATCCCGACCGAAACGGCAATTGCCAAAACTTGGATACCAAAGCCTAAGCTATTACTGATTACCATAGATGAGTATTCAGTTTTCAGCGAAGCAACTTCTGAATCTAGTTGAGCATTCTCCTGCTGAAGTAAGTCATGGTGGGCTTCGGTTGCTTGGAGTTCTTCTTCAGCCTTGACGGCCTCTGCGAGCTGCTGAACTCTTAAATCAACGTATTTCCCTTTGGCCTTTGTCTTGTCAAAATCCGCTTTCGCTAGAGCTTTTGACCACAACGCTTCTGAAAACATTCCGCTTTCTAACTCTTCAATCGCTTGCTGGTAATACTCCTCATTGAAAGCTTCTAAACTCGCCATTTCGCAATCCCTTTCGTTATTTTATATCAAGATAGATCGTGTTTTTTGACCTGGCAAACTTTTGTTATGAACCTTCAAATATTTTGTTTTTAGTTGAGGCTTGAGATGTAACAATCCTGAACTAAGCTAAATAGGCTGGCGAACCGACCAGCCCTTCAAAGATCAAACAAGAGGCAAAGGATATGCTGACACTTACCATCAAAGACAACGAAACTCTCCACATTGGTGATGACATCAAGATAGTTATCAAACGAGCCAATGGTGCTACTAGTAAGGTCTCTATAGAAGCTCCAAAGGCTGTGAAGATCTTGAGGGATAAGTTGGTTCGTTGAATTTGTCAGGAAGCGGGGTTGGTTGCTTTCTTTGCTTCCTTGATTGCTGAGCTTTGAGCTATCTAAGGTAATTTCAAAATTGATTCCACGTCCTGCTTTGCAGTTCGGTGAGGCTGATATTGGTTGGTTTTAGCGTTACCAGAAGTTTTGTTGAAGTAGGGTATACGTTGAACAGCTGCAGCGATTCTCGCTCTTTTTTTAAGATGCTCAGTTCAGTTTATCGGACGGCAGCCGCCAACTTTGAGATACATATTCTCGTCATACTTTCCGTTGGTCATCCATGAGCCAAATTCAGTTCGTGTGAACGTTAAGGTTTCGGGATTGAAAACCATGCTATATAGATTATTTGTTACTGAATAATTGCTTGATAGCGCTGATCCTGTCATCTCTTCTTCTCCAAAAGGATAAGCGTAATAGTATTTTTTGTACTGGTAGGTGAAATTGTAGCGGTCTTGACTAGTCATTGTGATTGGAACAAACGAATTGCCGCCTCCATCTCTGAATCCAACAACTGATTCAGTTTGGCAAATCCACTCTAAATCTGGCTCAAAAGAATGGTCAGGAAGTGTGCCTGAGAACTTCTCAGCAAAAGCGAAACTGACATTTCCTAGTAGCGGAATCAAGATTATTAAATAAGGCTTCATTGCGATTTTCCTAGTTATAGCTACAACCCATAGAGCCTTTGGATAGATTCTGTTTAGCCGTAAGCCATTGCATATTATAGGGCTTGTCAGCCCCTCCACAGGCTAAAGGCACGATGTGATCCACGTGCCAGCCAGGACAAGCCCCCTTAGTTTTGCCAGTAGCGGGGCAAGGGTTGTACTTTCTGAACTCACTTCTAGCGGACGAGCTACGTTTAGCCTTCGAACTGCTTGAACCGTTATGGCAATGGTAAGTGCCGTTGCTTGTTTGGTTGTGGCAACCTGCACTGTTAGTTCTTCCGCCATGCCCAAGTGTTAGCTGAGCTGCTAGCGCAGCAGTAACAGTCAGAACTGCAAGCGCACCCAGCCTCATTCGCTAGACTCTATTAGATGGTTGAATTTACCTTCAATGACTCTGACGATCGTTATCGGAGACAGGTTCAAACCAAGACGCTCTCCGACAGTAGTGGCGCTCAGATTTAGATTAGCCTTGTGTAGCTTCTGAATTGCTACAACCATTTCAGAAGTAACTTCATCATAGGTCATAAGAAATTGGGTTAAATCTATAAAATTGCTTTAAACATAGATGGCATGAAACTGCTTTGCAAACTGCAGTCTTCCGCCAAGCTTTGATGCGGGATACTTACCTTTGGTCTTGGTAAGTGACAAGCGAACTTTCAACGACAAGTCTAGGTTCAACAGTTATACCATCAACTATCTCGCACCATGCCTGATACATAGCTCGCTCCGCCACATCGACCTGTCTAGCCTTTGCAGCAACAGCGTCATGGACTGGCAGCATTGGCGTATCTTCACGTATGCCCAGTATCATTGCTCGCTTAAGTATCTGACCCTCTAGAGACTGTGAATGAACACCAAAGCCCCTGAAGAGCGTTAGCGCTGGGTATCGTTTGAGCGCTGCAGCCTCTATAGCTTCTTGATTTCAGGCAGATTCTGTTGGATTTAAACAGGCTCTGTAAGCTCCGTAGAGCTCTATTGAGGCTTGTTTGTTTGGTGCGACCTGATCCTTAAATATCTATAGAGAAACGCTTAAGGGGCGGGATGCCCTTTTTAGCCTTCGTAGTAATAGTTCTACCTGC
>JABXHR010000190.1 GCA_013373515.1 Gammaproteobacteria bacterium
AGAGTTGGAAGATACGCTGCGCAATTACGCCAAGCTATATATATCACTACATTCCGCAGAAAGCGTTGGGACATAAGCCGCCAATAGATGCCATGAAAGAGTGGTCTAGGACTCACCCGGATCTCTTTAAGAACAGAGGTTACAAACAGACGGGACTTGACACAAAATTAGCACAGCAGTATCTACTCATAACTCAACTGCGCCGCCTTGCCACGAAAAATCCAATATGAAAGCGCGGTGTACAGCAGTATTAATGGTAATACCACGAGTGCACCGTATAGGATGATCCTCAGCGCAGCATCGCTGGAGGCCGCATCCACCGCCAACAGTTTGCCCGGCACAATGTAAGGCGCAAAGCTAAAACCCAGCGCCGCAAAACTGGCCAGAAAAATCCCCACTGTGGCAAAAAACGGTATCGCTGCGCCTCGATCATGGGCATTGGGCAATGTCTGCAAACTGCGCCAGCTTATTGCAAAAAGCCCAAATACCAGCAGCGGCGTGGCTACCGCCATTGGAAGGCCTTGCGGCGAAAACCAGCGCTCAAAGACATCGCTCGAGATCATGGGATTGACCAATGACACCAACAGAATGCCAAGCAGCGAGATAACAATGGCGCGCTTCGACCATCTAATCGCTTTGGTTTGTAGCTCGCCCTCGGTCTTCAGTACCAGCCAAGTTGCACCTATGAGCACATAGCTCGCGGTCACCCCCACGGCACTGACCAACCCAAACATCACCGAGGCAAAATCAGTCTCCAGGCCCATGACATACAAACCGAGCATATAGCCCTGCGCGCCCGTCGCGAGCAAAGAACCGCCCGCGAGCG
This sequence comes from Gammaproteobacteria bacterium, assembly GCA_013373515.1. Classification (GTDB taxonomy): domain Bacteria; phylum Pseudomonadota; class Gammaproteobacteria; order JABXHR01; family JABXHR01; genus JABXHR01. The sequence goes on from JABXHR010000190.1 coordinate 827, forward strand.
CATTGTCCCACCAGCCCTTTTGCCAGAGTCCCGCTTTGGCCCGAAAGTCAAACGCGACCCCGCGCAATATCAGGCCAATCAGCATGACCGCCACCGGCAAATACAATGTGCCCAACACCAGTCCGTGGGCCTGTGGAAACGCGACGAGCAGCAGACCCACGCCAAGCACTAACCACGTCTCATTGGCGTCCCAAAACGGGCCAATTGACGCGATCATCCGGTCGCGCTCTTGATGGCTGTCTGTAAATCGCAGCAATATACCGACACCCAAATCATAGCCATCGAGCACGGCGTAGATCGCCATGGAAACGCCCATCAATACAAAGAAGACAATTGGCAAATTGTTCAAAATTAAATCAACCATGAGCAGGTCTCCATTGCGCGGTAGGGGCAGTGTCGTGACTAACCGTTTGGCGCGCCATGTAGAACAAGGTCCAAATAAACGCCGCCAGCAAAAGGACATAGGTCACGAGGTACATCGTTAAGGTCATCAAAATAGGCGCACTGCCAACCGGCCCAACGGCATCTGCAACCCTCAAGACACCATTGACTAACCAAGGCTGACGCCCGACTTCAGTGACGTACCAACCAGCCAGTGTGGCCACCCAACCTGAAAACGTCATTGCCACCAAGCCATAGGCTATCGGTTTGGACAAATCACCCTGCTTACGCCAGCGCCAAAGTACAAACGGCGCGACAAAGATCATCAAACTTCCAATACCGACCATGACGCGAAAAGAGTAAAAAACCAGTGGCACAGGCGGATGATCTTCAAAGGAATTTAAGCCTTTGATTTCACCTTTCCATTCATGCGTGAGAATGAGAGATGCGCCAAAGGGAATACCGATTTCATAATGATTTTCCCGCAACGTTGAATCTGGCACCGCAAATAGCAACAGTGGTACACCGGTGCTGTCTTCCCAAATCCCTTCCATTGCTGCCACCTTTTGCGGCTGATGCTCCAAAGTGTTCAAACCGTGTAAATCACCGAGGAGTAATTGCAACGGTGCCACTAGCGCGGCGAATACCAGCATCGCCCGCAGCGGCTTTAAGACTGCACCATCACGTCGCCCCTTTAGCCACATATACGCGCTGAGACCGGCGATTAAAAACGCCACTGTCAATGCAGAGGCGGTCAGCATGTGCATCAGGCGATACGGCATGGAGGGGTTAAAAATCACGGCATACCAGTCGGTGACCACCGCTTTGCCATCGAGCATTTCAAACCCAGCAGGCGTTTGCATCCAACTGTCGAGCACCAATATCCAAAATGCAGATAGTGATGTGCCAATGGCCACCAATAAAATCGACAAGGTATGCAGCCAGCGCGGCACGCGTTGCTGACCGAAAAGCATGATGCCGAGGAATGTGGCTTCCAGAAAAAACGCACTCAGTACCTCGTAGGCCAAAAGCGGTCCTGCCACATCACCCACTGTCTCCATAAAACCGGGCCAGTTGGTGCCAAACTGAAACGACATGGTGACGCCACTGACCACCCCAAGCGCAAAGGACAGTGCAAAAACTTTCACCCAAATTTGATAGGCCTTCTGCCAAGCGGAATCGCCCGTGCGGATATGAGCGACCTTAAATGCCAGCAACACCCAAGCCAGCGCCAAGGTGATGGTGGGGAACAGAATATGAAAGCTGATGTTCGCTGCAAACTGGATGCGTGATAGCAGTACAGGGGTGATCCATTCCATCTTTATTCTCTAATTTCAGAAATTACTGAAATTAGAGAATATCACTTTGTGGGTGGTATCGCAGCATGATGTGACACTTAGTCACCCTTGGCTTTTGAGGTCGTCCCTAACAAAACACGACGTCAAATGACCTATGCAACCACTGCCACAATGCCTACCATCAAGGCATCGACGACCGATAGAGGCTCCAATAATGAGTGATCCGCTTTTTGAACCATTGCAGCTCGGCCAACTAACGCTGAAAAATCGCATCATGAGTACCAGCCATGCGATCGCTTATCAAGAAGACGGCAAGCCCAAAGGTCGATACCAGGCTTACCATGAGGCCAAAGCCAAAGGTGGACTGGCGCTCACCATGTTCGGCGGATCGTCCAATATTGATATCGACAGCGCATCTGTCTTTGGCCAGCTCTATGTGGGCAACGATGACATCATTCCACACTTCCAAGCCTTCGCAGATCGAATCCATCACTACGGCACAGCGTTGATGTGCCAAATCACGCACCTTGGCCGCCGCTCAGCGGATCGCGGAGATTGGTGGCTACCCACCATCGGCCCCAGTAGAACCCGAGAGCGCTTGCATCGCGCCTTCTGTAAACAGATGGATTTGGCTGACATTAAACGCGTGCAAAATGCCTATGTCGACGCCGCCGAACGCTGTCAAAAAGGGGGGCTCGATGGCATTGAGTTGATGGCAGGCTCGCATTTGCCCGGTCAATTTTTATCACCCTTGACCAACCAGCGTGACGACCAATATGGCGGCACACTAGACAATCGCATGCGGTTTTTGGTCGAGATTTTGACCGGCATACGAGAACGTTGCGGCGCAGATTTTTTGGTGGGTATGCGCCTGCCCTCCGAGGAACCAAATGGTGGCATTGCCTACACAGACACCTTAGACCTAAGCCATTATTTGGCCGAAAATCGATTATTGGATTTTTTCAATATTTACTTTGGCCGAATGGACGCCGAGCACACGCTGGCCAATAACCACTTGCCGGGCATGGCCAACCCCGGCGCCCCCTTCTTGCAAAAAGCCGCCGAGTTTAAATCTGCAGTTAATTTGCCCGTCTTCCACGCCACGCGTGTCAGCGACGTGGCTACCGCCCGCTATGCCATTCGCGAGGGCTTGATCGATATGGTCGCCATGACCCGCGCCCACATCGCTGATCCAGCGCTCGCTAATAAAATCCAAGCGGGAAAAGAGGACGAAATCCGGCCTTGCGTCGGCGCGACACTCTGTTCTTCGGTCTACCGCGTTTGCATCCACAATGCCGCCACCGGTGCCGAACAAACCCTGCCACAGCAAATAGAACCAATATCCGGCCCCGCCAAAAAAGCCGTCGTGGTCGGCGGCGGACCCGCAGGAATGGAAGCGGCCCGAGTACTTGCAAGGCGCGGCCATCAAGTCACTTTGATCGAAGCCCAATCCAAGCTTGGCGGCCAGCTGATGCTCGCAGCCGAAATCCCTTGGCGCAAGGATCTGATTGGGATTCGGGATTGGTTGGAGTCCGAATTGATTCGACTGAACGTCGAATTGCGACTCAATACCTACGCCGATGCACAGGATGTCCTCGCACTGAATCCCGATCTAGTCATTGTCGCCACCGGCGGCTTACCTGATCTGGAGGGCATCGACGGCACCGAGTACGCTCACAGCAGCTGGGATGTCCTCGCGGGTGAACTCCCCACCGGGGACAACATATTGGTATTTGATGAAACAGGCCGCCATGCGGGCAGCGGTGTTGCCGACTTCCTTGCAAAAAGTGGCAAGAAAGTCACGCTATTGAGCATTGACGAAAAAATTGGTTTCGAATTGACCGAAACCGACATCATCGCCCAACGACAGCGGCTCGCCGAGGGCGGCGTCTGCATAATGATCGACCGAGATTTAGTGGGACTGCGCCGAGATGGCACTGAAATCATTGCAACAATAGAACATATTTTGACGGGCAACCGTAATGAGCAGTCCGTCGATGCGGTGGTCATTGAACGCGGCACTACGCCGTTAGACGAAATATTCCACGACTTAGCAGATAGATCAGCAAATCAGGGCGTTACTGATTTGAATGCACTTGTGATCGGCGCACGCCAGCCCAAGTTCGACCAAGGATTTGAGTTATACCGAGTCGGTGACGCAATCTCTAGCCGCGGCATCCACGAGGCGGTGCAGGATGCATTGCGCCTTTGTTGTCGCTGGGACTAAGTGCAAGTAATAACGTTACTGGATTTTTGAAAACCCGTGCATGAGCAAGAAAATACGCAATATGGCACACCACTCACCCATTATTTTCTAAAGGTACAAACAGTTTCATCAAGATCATCGTCCAGAACCGTCATTTTTAGTCGTACCTAAATGTTGACCGTTTCCGGAACTCAAGTTAGCCTTTGGAACCGGTTGCAATTGGGTACTATGGTTGCATCCACAGGGCGATTAACGCCACATATCACTAGGGGAGCATATATGAAATTTGGATTAAAAAGCCTTAGCGGGGCGATCGTCGCCGCATTCGCAGTCAGCGGAATGGCGCAAGCAGACGTTTGCGATACGCCATCAAAGCTGGGCGACTTGGGCAAATTTGAAGGCGAAGTCATCACCATCGCCGGTTCAATGGAAGGCAAAGACGAAGAAATGCTGACCAACACGCTGAGCTGCTTTGAAAAAGCAACCGGTGCGACCGTCAAGTATTCAGGTTCGCGTGACTTTGCTGCGCTGATCGTTGCGGACATGCGTTCTGGCAATGCGCCTAACATCGCGATTTTTCCGCAGCCTGGTTTGGCTGGCGACATGGCCAAAGAAGGCCACCTCACGCCATTGGGCGACGAGCTTTCAAGCTGGATGGCTGACAACTACGGTGCAGGCCAGTCATGGGTTGATCTCGGTACCTATGCCGATGCTGACGGCAATAAAGCCTTCTACGGCTTCGCGTTTAAGAAAGACTTGAAATCATTGGTTTGGTATTCACCTGAGCAGTTCGAAGACAACGGCTACGAAATCCCAACCACCATGGAAGAGCTGATTGCACTATCGGATCAAATGGTCGCTGACGGCAATACGCCATGGTGTATTGGTGTTGAATCTGGCAACGCAACAGGCTGGACTGCGACAGATTGGATGGAAGATCTAATGCTTCGCACCACCACCCCAGAGAACTATGACCGTTGGGTCTCAAATGACCTGCCGTTCAACAGCCCAGAAGTCATCAATGCGATGGAAGTTTACGGCCAGTTCTCACGCAACGACGACTACGTTGCAGGCGGCGCGTCTTCTGTCGCAACCACCTTCTTCGGTGATGCGCCAAAAGGCCTGTTCTCATCACCTGCAAGCTGCATGATGCACCGTCAAGCCTCTTTCATCCCTGCCTTCTTCCCGAAGAAGGGCGAAGAAGTGGCCAACGGCGAAGCTGATTTCTTCTACTTCCCACCCTACGCGTCATCTGACCTCGGCAACCCAGTATTGGGTGCAGGCACACTCTGGACCATGGCGAAAGACTCTCCAGCCACTCGCGCATTGTTCCAGTTCCTGACCGAAGCTTCAGCGCACGAAGCATGGATGTCACAGGGCACGTTCTTGACTGCACACAAAGGTGCAAACTTGGACGCGTACGCCACGCCTGCACTACGCAAACAAGGCGAAATCTTGGTCAACGCCACCACCTTCCGCTTTGATGCATCAGACTTGATGCCAGGTGCAATCGGTGCTGGCGCATTCTGGTCAGAAATGACTGCATTCGCCAACGGCCAAGACGCGAAAACCACAGCAGACAACATCCAAGCTGCTTGGGATGCGATTAAGTAATTAATCGCAACCTTTGAACACCGCAAGGTGATTCAGTCGGGGGAGCGCGTCATCACTCGCGCTCCCTTCTATTTTTGAAAACCTAACGACTCGCCGGATCGAATATGCGTCCAATTCAACCCATCATTGCAAGTAATGGACTCGCCATTGCACTGACCATTGTCATTTTGCTGCCAATTGTCGCAATCGCCGCATTTGTCGCCACCACGCCGCTTGAGGCCGCCATGGCCGATTTCGGCATGAGCTTGCACCAAAAGTACGGCTGGTTGGCAACCGAGCTCGATACCCGCGAGCGTTTTGCCAAGATCGGTTTTGCGCTGCGCTCGATTGTCATTGCCGTCGGCGTTTCGTTTTTATATTTTTGGATCAGCAACTGGCTGAAC